>JAEUMC010000865.1 GCA_016793415.1 Devosia sp.
CGAACCGCACTGCCTCGAGATAGGCGAGGTAGCAGGCGCTCTGGCACTTGCCCCTGAACAGCAGTGTCTTGCCTTCCATCAGCATGGCGCGGGCATAACCCTGCCACACCCAGACCTCGCCGCCCGGGCCGCTGAAGACGCAGACGCTGCGCTCGGCGCACGATTGCGGATAATAGCCCTTATGCGCCAACAGGTCGGCGCGCGACATCTGGTCGGCGGCCGGTGTGTCGGGCAGCTGGCGAACCGCCACGCTCGCGCCGAGCGCCGGAACAGCCATGAGCGATACGAGAAGCACGGCGGAGAAGTGCGTCCAAGAGCCTACCATTCCCAAGCCCCAATCTTGGTTATGGTCCGCCGTGCGAAGAGATTAACAGTTTCTTAAGCCGGCACCAAGGGGGGCAAGCACGTAGGCGCGCCCACCCTGCCCCGTGGCCTTGCCGCCTATGCCAGTTGCCCGATGATCCGTTGCGTCAGCGCCGGGTTCTCCAGCACCGGGGTGAGGTCGGTGATGTGGTCGATCGCGCCGATGATCGACAGCGCCCGGATCTCGCTGTCCTCGATGGCAGCACTGAGCGCGGCGATCGCATCGTCGGTGTTGATGGTGGTGAAGGGGCGCTCGAAATAGGGGCCGATCACCGGCTCGAAGCGCGGCAGGCCGATGGCGTTCTGCTGTCGCGCCAGTTCGAGATAGGCCGCGGCGAGCGCGTTGCCGCGCGCTTCCCAGGCATCGGCATCGAGCGCCGCGGTGAGGTGCGGGGTGAGCACTGCGGCCAGCGGCAGCCGGGCGAAGCCGCTGCCGAACCATTTTGGATAAGGCGCATAGCGGCGCTCGAGCAGGAAGGCCATGCGCATCACATCGCGCACCAGCCGCCCGGCGATCACCCGCGAGCCCAGCTCGTCGCCGACCTGGCCGGCGCGGCCGACAAAGGCCTGCTCCTCGGCAATGCGCCGCCACTGGCAGGCGAGCTTATGGAGCCAGACATCGCGCGGCGGATAGGCGAGCAGTTCCCGGGCCGCAGTGAGCCGGCCATCGTCATCGTGAAACACCGCGCCGGCGGTGAAGGCGAGGAGGCGCTGCTCGGGAAAGCCCAGCCAGGTGAGCGGGCTCAGATCTGCCGCCGAGCGGACCCCGAGGATGCGCTCGAGCGAGCCTTCCACCGTGTGGAGTTCGAGCCCGTGCGCGAGCGTCCCCACCGCCTCGGCGCCGCCGGCCGGCGGGTGCGGCCGGTTGCGCCAGCCGATCGGCTCGCCCAGATAGCTCGTCGGCGCCGCGGCGCCGAACGCCTCGACCAGCCGCTGCGCCTCCTGCTCGAACCGCTCGCGGCTGAGGAAGATATGGACGCGCGGCCCCCAGTTGTGGTCGCGCGACAGCTCGTCGTCGAAGCCCAGCAGCTCCGAGCCATAGCCGATCAGTGCCGCGGCATGCGGCAGGCCGGGCGCCACCGTGGCCAGCCAGGGCCGGACGATATCGGCGTAAAAGCGCCGCGACAGCTCGATGCCCTGCATGCCGGCCCCCCTCGTTTTGCCAGCTTCCTTATCAACGGCGCTATCGCATAAGTCGAGGGCATGACCTCTCGGCGCCAGACAGCGCCATGCGTTGCACAGCCTGTTTCAGAGGTAGCCAACCGGCTGGAAACCGGGGCTGCCAACTCCACAAGGGACGAGAAATGATCCGCTATCTGAAGACCGCGGCCGCGGCCGCCACCACCGCCGAGGCCGACCGCCAGGTGCGCAGCACCGTCGAAGCCATCATCGAGAGCATCATCACCCGCGGCGACGACGCCGTGCACGAGCTCTCCCGCCGCTTCGACAATTATGACCGCACCGATTTCCGGCTTTCGGAGAGCGAGATCGCCGATTGCGTCGCCGCGGTGGGTGAGGCGGCGCTCGACGATATCCGCTTCGCCCAGGCCCAGGTGCGCAACTTCGCCCAGCACCAGCGCGCCGCGCTCGCCGATATCGAGGTCGAAACCCTTCCCGGCATCGTGCTCGGCCACAAGAACATCCCGGTCAACGCCGTCGGCTGCTACGTGCCGGGCGGCAAATACCCGCTGCTCGCCTCGGCTCATATGTCGGTGGTCACGGCGCGCGTCGCCGGCGTGCCCCGCATCATCACCGCCGCCCCGCCCTTCGAGGGCAAGCCCGCCGCCGCCATCGTCGCCGCCCAGCATCTTGCCGGCGCCGACGAGATCTATTGCCTCGGCGGCGTGCAGGCCGTCGCCGCCATGGCTCTCGGCACCGCCAGTATCAAGAAGGTCGATATGATCGTCGGTCCCGGCAACGCGTATGTCGCCGAGGCCAAGCGCCAGCTGTTCGGCACCATCGGCATCGATTTGCCCGCCGGCCCCACCGAGACGCTGGTCATCGCCGATGACAGCGTCGATGCCGAGCTCTGCGCCACGGACCTCCTCGGCCAGGCCGAGCACGGCCCGACCTCGCCGGCCATCCTCCTCACCAATTCCGAAGCCCTCGCCCGCGCCACCATCGCCGCGGTCGAGCACCTCCTCACCATCCTCCCCACCGCTGCCATCGCCGCCCGCTCCTGGGCCGATTTCGGCCAGGTGATCGTCTGCGACACGCTCGAGGAGATGCTCGCGACCGCCGATGCGATCGCCTCGGAGCACGTGCAGGTGATGACCTCGGACCCCGATTGGTTCCTCGAGCGGATGACCAATTACGGCGCCCTGTTCCTCGGGCCGCACACCAATGTGGCCTATGGCGACAAGGTGATCGGCACCAACCACACCCTCCCCACCAAGGGCGCGGCGCGCTTCACCGGCGGGCTGTGGGTGGGCAAGTTCCTGAAGACCGTCACCTACCAGCGCGTCCTCAGCAATGAGGCCTCGGCGATGATCGGCGAATACTGCTCCCGCCTCTGCCTGCTCGAAGGCTTTGCCGGCCACGCCGAACAGGCCAACATCCGCGTCCGCCGCTATGGCGGCAGGAACGTGCCCTATGCGGAGGCGGCGAGCCGGAGGTGATGGGCGGGGCGGGAGCCCCAACTCTCGTGGATGAGGTGACGCCCTGCAAATCCCCCAAACTCGGTGTCATCCCGGCGAAAGCCGGGACCCAACCCGCCTCAGCGCATGTGGATGGATGGGTCCGTTGCTGCACGAGGATGATAACCCACCCGCGGAACAAACCAGAAACAAACTAATGACAGCCGCCACAGGACCATGTAACCATCCCCGCCAATTGGGGGGAATTCATAATGGCTTGGTACTATTCGGCCGACGGCGCGCCCGTCGGCCCGCTTCCCGCAGACGAGATCGAAAACCTGTTCGTCACCGGCCAGCTGACGGCGGAGACGTTAGTGTGGCGCAAAGGATTTCCCGAGTGGACGCCGCTCGCCGATACTGACGAGTTCGCTCACCTCGCAGATGAGGCACTTCCGCCTCCGCTGCCTGCTGCGCGGCAGCAAGCAACGGCTGCGGAACTGGATGACGAAGTGCTGGTTTCCGATCGCGTCGGCGACTATCGCCCGGGAGCTGATCGCGACGACGATGACGATGACGATGACGAGCCGGCCTTCAGCCTCGCGCCGCCTTCGATTGCCCACCCGCTCGCCGGGCCGTGGACGCGCTATTTCGCGCGCTCGATCGACCTCTCGATCATCGGCACGGTGCTGATGGCCGGCATCTATTGGGTGCTGCCCCTGGTGAGCCCCAAGCTGGCGCTGCAGCTCTATTTCGTCGATGCCCGGGTGATGTTCGCGCTGCTGCTGCCGCTGACGTTTTTCCTCAACGCCATCATCATCACCCTGTTCGGCAACTCGCTCGGCAAGGCGATCTTCGCCATCAAGGCCGAGCCCATCGACGGCCGGCCCCGCTTCGGCCTTGCCGGCAACCTCAGGCGCGAGTTCACCGTGTGGATCCAGGGGCTGGCGCTCGGCCTCCCGCTCGTCAACTTCTTCACCATGATCCCGGCCTATCGCGCCGTGCTGCGTGGCGCGCCGGCGCCCTATGACGTCGGGCGCGCTACCGTCCGCGCCTATTCCGAGAGCCGGGTGCGCCGCACCCTCGGCATCCTGTTCGGCCTCGCGCTCTATGCCGGCATCGTGGCGCTCAACACCATGGACCGGATCGCCATGGATGAAATCGCTCAGCCCGCCATCTGGTCCAACCCGGTCACCCAGCTCTCCACCACCATCCCCGGCGGCTGGACCTATGAGGCCTTCACCGGCCCCGACGGCGCCACCCTCCATGGCTTCACCGAGGTGGA
>JAEUMC010000873.1 GCA_016793415.1 Devosia sp.
GGGAGAGGCGCTTTTCCAGCCGGACGCTGGTTTGCGGGTCGCTACCAGTGGCGCCCTCCCGCTTCAGCACCAGGATGCGATAGCCCTGATGCTGGTAGAAGTTCACCGCTCGCACATTGTCGCTCAGCGTATCGAGTTGCACCCGATCGGCGCCCTCGAGTTCGATGATCGATTCCATGCGGCGCAGCAGCAGCGTGCCGATGCCCTGGTTCTGCAGCGACGGGGTGACGAACAGATAGGGGATGTAAGGGCGGCTGCGCGCCCGGGCGCACCAGCCGACGGGCGAGCCGTCGATCTGGGCCACGATGGTGCGATCGAGCAGCTCGTGCACGGCAATGCCGAGCCGGCGCTTTTCGTTGGCGCGGCTCGCCGCCTCGCCGCTGAGGAAGGGCTGCAGGTCGCGTTCCCAGGCGAGCAGCGCGATGTCGGCCAGCCGCTCTGCCTCGCTCGCCACAGCCTTGCGGATCGTGATCTCCGGCGACGTCATCGAAGCCTCCACTCCGCCCACGCTATCTCAGCCGTGGCGCTTGCGTGCAGCGATAATGCCCTTTTCGTAGTTCACATTCCAGTTGATCAGCGTGCGCCAGATCAACTCCGCCTGATCCTCGTCGAGATCGAGTTCCTCGGCGCGCTTGCGCTGCTTGGCGATGATCGCCTCGATGCGGGTCGGATCATAGGCCTCGTGCGGGTCGGTCTTGATCTCCGCCATGCGGGTCACATAGCCATGCCGCTCGGCCAGCAGGCTCAGCAGCCCCTGATCGATCCGGTCGATCTCGGCGCGGACATCTTCCTTGGTCTGGCATTCGGCGGGGGCTTTGGTCACAGGAGGCACTCGGCGGATAAGAAGGGAGTTGCTGGTTTGCACCGCCCTGCCGGTCTTTGCAACCGACCACTGGTCGAGTCGATGTTCTCCGGCTATTCATCCGCCGTTCACCAGCGCGGCGCTATCGCGACGCTGCCACTACAGAGACTGCCTCATGTCTAGCAAAGTTGAGATTGCGTAAGACCCCGTCCGCCCGCTGAGCCCTCAGGGTTCGCGACGTGTCGTGACGGGGTTTCTGGAACCGCGCTGCCTGCCAAGCGAGATGCTGGCCGGAGCGTTTTTTCCACGCATCCTCAGGCTAGATTTCTCATGGATATTTCCCGCCACGAGCAGCGGGTGCTGCACGTCCTCGCACAGGGCGGCAAGATCGTCGCGCTCAAATCCGACAATGGCAAGCTGATCGGCGTCGAGTGCTTCAACCGCGATGGTTGGCTGATGCAGCAATGCACACTGCCGCTGTTCAAGAAGCTGAAAAACAAGAAGGCCATCGCCTCCAGCAATGGCCATCCCTACCGCATCACCAGGCGCGGGCTGGAGCTGGCGCGAAGCGAGTTCGACAACCGCTGAAGACGCAGAGAGCCCCGGAACGTTCCGGGGCTCTCCTGCAATCGGTCGTTGTCACAGCCGTTAATGCTGCGTGACGCCGCTCAATTCGCGGGCGATGTGTTCCCACTCGGCCGAGACGCTTGCGGTGGCGCGCTTGCGTCCGGCGCGGCGATACCAGTAGTCGGCATTGCCCATGTCGGCTTCGATCCAGTGCAGCAGGGCGTGCACCCAGTCGAACTCGAAGGTGCCTTCCATCGCCTGGACGATGCGGTGCGCCTCTTCCCATTCAGGGCCGACCCGCAACTCGCCCTTCTTGATCCACCACAAAGCCTGCAGGGGCTTGGACATATCCTTGGGCGGGGCCGACCAATCGAGGGTCGTAAACACATCGGCCATGGAGCCAATCCTCTGAAACGAAACCACCGGCTTGGCCGGGAGGTCGACAAGTCTCAATTTGCGCATGGGCGGCAAATAGTGCTGAAACTGCTAGGATACAAGCGGTTTCAGGTGGCGGTGGCTATCACCACCACTTGTCGGGGCTGAAGTCGATGCCGGCCGAGCGCTCGATGACGCGGCCCGCGGCGAACAGGGTTTCCTCGTCGAACGGCTTGCCGATGAGCTGCAGGCCGAGCGGCAGGCCCGCCCCGTCCTTGCCGGCCGGCACCGCGATGCCCGGCAGCCCGGCCATGTTCACCGTCACGGTGAAGACGTCGTTGAGGTACATCTTGACCGGATCGGCCTTCATGTCCTCGTCGCCGATGCCGAAAGCCGCCGATGGCGTGGCCGGGGTCAGGACGGCGTCGACGCCGTCATTGAACACGATCTCGAAATCGCGCTTGATCAGCGTGCGGACCTTCTGCGCCTGCACGTAGTAGGCATCGTAGTAGCCAGCCGACAGCACATAGGTGCCGATCATGATGCGGCGCTTCACCTCGCGGCCGAAGCCGTCGGCGCGGGTCAGCTCGTAGAGATCGGTGATGTCCTTGCCGGTGTCGCGCAGGCCGTATTTCACGCCGTCATAGCGGGCGAGGTTCGACGATGCTTCGGCGGGCGCCACGATGTAATAGGCCGGCAGCGCGTACTTGGTGTGCGGCAGCGAGATGTCGCGGACTGTCGCCCCTTCGGCCTTCAGCCAGGCGATGCCCTGCTGCCACAGCGCCTCGATCTCGGCGGGCATGCCGTCCATGCGGTACTCGCGGGGAATACCGATGACGAGGCCCTTCACGCCCCGCTCCACCGCCGCGGCGAAATCCGGCACGGCGAGGTCGACGCTGGTCGAATCCTTGGGGTCGAACCCCGACATCGACGTCATCATGATCGCCGCGTCCTCGACGGTGCGGGCGATCGGGCCGGCCTGGTCGAGCGAGGAGGCAAAGGCCACGACGCCCCAGCGCGAGCAGCGGCCATAGGTCGGCTTGATGCCGACCGTGCCGGTGAGCGCTGCCGGCTGGCGGATCGAACCGCCCGTATCGGTAGCGGTCGCCGCGGCACAGAGCCAGGCGGAAACGGCTGCCGCCGACCCACCGGACGAGCCGCCCGGCACCAGCTGGGCGTTGGAGTTGTTGGCCCGCCACGGGTTGATCACCGGCCCGTAGTAGCTCGTCTCGTTGGACGAACCCATGGCGAACTCATCCATGTTGAGCTTGCCCAGCATGACGGCGCCATCGCGCCACAGGTTGCTGGTGACGCTCGATTCGTATTCCGGCTTGAAGGCATCGAGGATGTGGCTCGCCGCCTGGGTGTGCACGCCCTTGGTGGCGAACAGATCCTTGATGCCGAGCGGGATGCCCTCGAGCGGACCACCCTGCCCGGCCGCCAGCCTGGCATCACTGGCCCTGGCCTGTGCCTGGGCTCGCTCGCCCGTCACCGCCACATAGGCGTTGAGCTTGGAGTTACCGCCCTCGATGGCGTTCAGGTAGGCGCCGGTGAGTTCGCTGGAGGTGAACTCCTTGGCTTTGAGGCCGGCACGGGCAGCAGCGAGGGTCAGGCGGGTAAGGTCGGTCAAAGGCTTGGCTCGCGGGGAAAGGACGCGGGGGATAGTCGACCGCCGTTCCTATAGCTGTGTCGCGATTATCGCAACATTCGGCGGGGCGATGTCGCGATAATCGCGACTTCAGGCGACGGCCGATTGCTCGATGCGCTTCTCGAAGAAGGCCGACCATTCGCTGTCGGGATAATCGAGGAACGGGCCACGCGCCGTAAAGCCCGAATTGGTGTAGAGCCGATGCGCTTCCGACATGCCCGGACCGGTGCCGGTTTCGAGCAACAGGTGGGTGATGCCCTTGGAGCGCGCCAGTTCGGTGATGGCGGCGAGCAGTGACGAACCGACCCGCTGGCCGCGAACGGACGGGCGGGTGTACATGCGCTTCACTTCGCCCTCGGTGGCCGAAATCGCCTTCAGCGCACCGCAACCGACCGCCTCGCCGACCGCGTTGCGGGCCACGAACACGGTAGTGTCCGCGCCGGCCATCTGCTCGACCGTCATCTTGAACTGGAATTCCAGCGGCGACAGCGGCAGCAGATGCGCGTTCAACTCCTCGACCAGCCCGCGGACATCGTCCTGCAGCGGCGTCTCGATGGCGATGGTGACGGTCATATCGGTTACTCGACGACCTTGGGCACCATGAAGAAGTTGTCTTCGGTGAGCGGTGCATTGGCGACGATCTTTTCAGGATAGCCGCCGTCGGTGACCTTGTCCTCGCGACGGCGCAGCGTCATCGGCATGACGGAGGTCATCGGCTCGACACCGCTGACGTCGACCTCGCCGAGCTGCTCGACGAAGCCCAGAATGGTGTTGAGTTCGGTGCGATAGGTCTCGACCTCGCCCTCCTCGATGCGAATGCGGGCCAGGCGCCCAATACGCTTCACGGTGGCGGCATCTACCGACATGGGGTCACTCCAAACGTCACGATTTCCGGCGTTCTAGCAACGGAACCCGGGGAAGAAAAACGAAAAGCGTTGATGGGCGCCATCAAACTTCCAGCGCCATGCCGGCTTCCAGCGCCACCAGCGCCGTACCGTCGAGCCGGTCGCGCAGGGCTGCGAAGGTGCGCTCCACCGTGGCATCGGGCCCCGCGACGGCGATCAGTCGCGGCCCGAGCGTCTCAAGCGCCTGGGCGGCCAATTGGTCGGCATGGTCTCCAAATACTGCGATCACAGCGTCCCGCGCCCAGCGTCCAGCCTTCGGCACGTTCTGTGACAGCAAGAGCAGCGGCGCCTCGCCGACGGCCGCAATCAGTGCGCCGCCTTCGAGCCCATGCGCCGTGACTTCACCGAGCACCTCGTCGTCGAGCATCGTGCCGGGTCGCCCCGGCTGCCACAGGACCGGATCGATTTCGAGCAGGCTGCCATCGAGCGCAAAGGTCGCGTCGGCGCCTGACACCAATTCCTCAGGATCGACCCCGCCGATCCCTGAGGGATCCGCGACGAGGATCCTGCCGCCGATGTGAATGCGGATCGTGGTGCCGCCGAACCAGGTGAGTTTCATCGGTCCTCACGGGTGTGGAAAACGCGGGCTACGCGGATCTCGTCCGGCAACACCTCGTACTGAATCTCGTAGGTATCGACAAAGAGGCGCCGAAGCTCGACGTCGCCGGTGTTCTCGATCCGCTCCCCGGCACGCGGGTATTCCACGAGTCGGTTCGGTGCAGCGATCAAAGCCTGGACAACGCGCGCAGCGGCCCGCTGACTCTTGTTGCTCAGGAACTGTTCGAGCCGGACGAGGTCCAAGGAGGCCCTGTTCGTCCAATGCACTTTCATGGCTTGCGCGGCGTTGGTGGCGGCAACGGATTGTCGGTACCGAGGCTCTTAGCCCACGCTACCATTTGCTCATGAGGTATCGTCCCGATCCGATCAGCTTCCTCTAACGCTTCGAGCGAGAGGCGGGTCTTCTCCTCCTCCCACTCAACCCAGTTGGAAAGCGCCTGCTTGACGATCCAGGCTCGCGAGCGCTCCATGGATTCGGCGTAGCGATCGACTTTCTCCGCCAACTCTTCAGGGATATGTGCCGTCAGGACTCGGGTGCTCATGGCAATCGTCTCCAATCAAACCTAATCATAGTGATTGACCGCGATTATGCCAACCGAGAACGACCTCACCGCCCTCCCTC
>JAEUMC010000895.1 GCA_016793415.1 Devosia sp.
ACCTGCTCACCGGCTCGCTGGTAGTGGAGCAGGTGTTCTCGCTGCCGGGCATCGGCAAGTACTTCATCACCGCCGCCCTGAACCGTGACTACGGCCTCGTGCTCGGCACCACCATTCTCTACGTTTTCATCATCCTGGCGCTGAACCTGCTCGTCGACATCCTCTACGCCTGGCTCGATCCCAAGGTGAGGTACCGCTGATGGCCGGGATTACTGGCAAGGACGCGGCACTGACCGCCTACGCCAACGCACTGGCAGCCGAGGCGCCCAAAGGGCGTTCGCTGACCCAGGACGCGCTCAGGCGCCTGTTCAACAACAAGGCCGCCCTGGTCTCGATCTTCGTTCTGATCGCCATCGTGCTGTTCGCACTGATTGGGCCGTATTTCCTGCCCTGGGCATACGACAAGATCGACTGGGCCGGTATCCGCAAGCCGCCCGACTGGGCCAAGGGCCACTATTTCGGCACCGACCAGAACGGCCGCGACATGCTCGCCCGCACCCTGCAGGGCACGCAGATGTCGTTGCTGGTGGCGGCCGTCGCCACTTTCGTGTCGGTGGTGATCGGCATCCTCTATGGCGCCATTGCCGGCTATTTCGGCGGCAAGATCGACGCCGTGATGATGCGTTTCGTCGATATCATGTACGCGCTGCCCTACATCCTGTTCGTGATCATCCTGGTGGTGATCTTCGGGCGCTCGCCGGTGCTGCTGTTCGTGGGCATCGGTTGCCTCGAATGGCTGACCATGGCGCGCATCGTGCGCGGGCAGACACTGTCGATCAAGCAGCGCGAGTTCATCGAGGCGGCGAAGGCCGGCGGGGCAGGGCCCTTCACCATCATCTTCCGCCACATCGTGCCCAACCTTACCGGCCCGGTGGTGATCTATGCGACCCTGACCATCCCCGAGATCATCATCACGGAGAGCTTCCTGAGCTATCTCGGCCTCGGCGTGCAGGAACCGCAGACCTCGCTCGGCACGCTGATCTCGTTCGGCGCCCCCGTCGCCGAGGCGCTGCCCTGGATGCTGTTCACCCCGGCGGCCATCCTCGTCACCATGCTGCTCTGCCTGTCGTATCTGGGCGACGGCCTGCGTGACGCACTCGACCCCAAGGACCGATAGGCAAGGACCGAAGATATGGCCAATGTGCTTGTCGTCGACAATCTCGACGTAACGTTTGCGCTGCACCAATCCGAGGTGAAGGCGGTTTCCGACCTCGATTTCACCCTCGCCGAGGGGGAAACGCTCGCCGTGGTGGGCGAAAGCGGCTCCGGCAAAAGCCAGGCGTTCCTCTCCATCATGGGGCTGCTCGCCCGCAACGGCAAAGCTTCGGGCCGCGCCATGCTGGGCGATGTCAATCTCATCGGCCTGGCGCCGGATCGGCTGGACAATTATCGCGGCAAGGACATCGCGATGATCTTCCAGGATCCGATGACCTCGCTGAACCCGACGCTCAGGATCAAGACGCAGCTTGCCGAAGTGTTGGTGCGCCACCAGGGCTACACCGCCGAAAAGGCCAACCGCGCCGTGATCGAAATGCTGGAACGGGTCGGCATTCCCGAACCGGTGAAGCGCGCCAACGCCTATCCGCATGAGCTCTCGGGCGGCATGCGGCAGCGCGTGATGATCGCCATGGCGCTGCTGTGCAAACCCAAGGTGCTGATCGCGGACGAGCCGACCACGGCGCTCGACGTCACCGTGCAGGCGCAGATGCTCGACCTGTTCAAGAGCCTCACCAATGATTTCGGCACCGCGCTGGTGCTGATCACTCACGATCTGGGTGTGGTGGCCGGCGTCGCCGACCGCATGATGGTGATGTATGGCGGGCGCTGCATCGAAAAGGGGCCGACCGACACGCTGTTTTACGATCCGCGCCACCCTTACACGCTGGGGCTGCTGCATTCGACGCCGCATGTCGCCAAACGCGCCAAGCGGCTCGATCCGATCCAGGGCCTGCCGCCCAGCCTCGAGCACCTGCCGAAGGGCTGCGCCTTCCATCCGCGCTGCGCCTTCCGCTTCGAACGGTGCTTTGAGGAACGGCCGCCGCTGCTGCCGGTCGAGGATGTGCGCGAAAAGGCCTGCTGGTACCAGGGCGAACTCAAATACGAGGAGGTCGCTTAAATGCTCGATCGCACCGAAGACCTGCTGAAGATCGAGAACCTCTCGAAGAATTTCTCCATCTCGGCAGGGCTGTTCGCCAAGCCGTTCCAGCTGCGCGCGCTGCAGGACATCAACTTCACGGTGAAGCGTGGCGAGACGCTGGGCATCGTGGGGGAGAGCGGCTGCGGCAAGTCGACGCTCGGCCGCTGCATCCTGCAGCTGCTGACCCCCGACGAGGGGCGCGTGCTGTGGCTGGGGCAGGACATCACCAAGCTGCCGGCTGAAGAGATGCGGCAGAAGCGTCGCGACCTGCAGATCATCTTCCAGGACCCGCTGGCCTCGCTCAATCCGCGGATGACCGTGGGCGAGATCATCGCCGATCCGCTCAGGACGCTGATGCCTGAGATCGACGCCAAGGGGCGGCGCGAGCGGGTGCTCAGGACCATGGAGGCAGTGGGCCTCCTGCCCGAGATGATCAACCGCTATCCGCACGAGTTCTCCGGCGGGCAGGCACAGCGTATCGGCATTGCCCGGGCGCTGATCAGCGAGCCCAAGCTGATCGTCTGCGACGAGCCGGTCTCGGCGCTCGACGTCTCGATCCAGGCACAGATCCTCAACCTGTTGAGCGATCTCAAGGACGAGTTCGGGCTGACGCTGATCTTCATCTCGCACAACCTGAGCGTGGTGCGGCACGTCTCCGATCGCATCCTCGTGCTCTATCTGGGCCGCATCGTGGAACTCGCCGACGGCGACGATCTCTACGAGGA
>JAEUMC010000898.1 GCA_016793415.1 Devosia sp.
GCGCACGATGCGGGTAAAGCCGTCGAGCACGCGAAAGCTGTTCTCGTGCGGGCGGGCGATCAGCAGGCGGCAGTTATTGGTGCCGAGATCGAGCGCCGCATAGAGCGGCCCTCGCGACCGGCGCGAAGAGGGATTCCCTGCGGGGTGCGTCCGCCGCTCCGCTCCGCCAGATCCGGGTTGCCCCCCAGGATTCGCGGTGGTCTGGGCTGGGCTACGGCCCTGCCCGTCACGGTGCCGCTCCAGGCTCTCGCTCCCGGCTACGGCGGCGGACCGATCTTGATCGGTCAACCTTGCTCCATTTCCCCGCGCGGTCGCCGGCTGCCGGCCGAAGCCGTGGGCGCCCGACGCGGGCATATTTCAGTGTCGCCGATGAGGGTAGAGGATGATCTCCGGCAACGCAACGCCCTGAATCTGCCGCAAACTTGAACAGCGCGTGACCGGATCATGAAGGCTGAAGAATGCCGCAAAAGGGGTGTTGATCAGACGATCGATTGCCGCTAGAAGGCGCGCACCAAATGCTGACGGCCACGCCGACGGCATCCAGGCTAGCGCTTGGGGAATAGTTCAATGGTAGAACTGCGGACTCTGACTCCGTCAATCTTGGTTCGAATCCAGGTTCCCCAGCCAGCCCTCTCCTCCTGAATACCGGCGCCTGTACAACTGCCGACTGACGCGAGCATCGCGCGGTCCGCTATCGCTGCCGATATGGCTGGAAGTAGCCGGAGGCCGAAGGGGCGACGGCGTTCCTGCAATTGCGCTGACACGGCGGCTCAGCCAGAGCACAGCACTGCGATGCTATCTGGGAGGCACCCGCAGGGACGGGCATCCCCTATCTCAGAGGCCACGCTCATGAAAACACTATCCAAATTCGCCCTGGTCGGTCTGCTCGCCCTTTCGCCGCTCGTTGCCGCGAATCTGAGCGGCGCCATCGCCGGCGGTAGACCGGATAGCCCTGGCAACTCGGAATCCGCGCACGAGAACTCGGGCAGCGAGAATGGCAACGGCGGCAATGGCAATGGAAATGGCAACGGAAGCATCGCTTCCCAGGCCGGCGGCGGCAATGCGGCACATGCGTCCGCGCAAGGGCTGGCCCATGCCAGCGACAAGTCGATGGTCGGCAAGGTTCGTGCCTATGCTGCGCTGGATGCCGCCGTGGAATCGGGTGAGTTGCAGCAGGCGGTGACGGACGCTCAGGAAGCGTTCGACCTCGCTTATCCCGACTTCGACACGCTGACACCGGAAGAGCAGGCAGCGGCGCTTGCAAGCCCCGAAGGCATGGCGCTGGCGGATGCCCAGCAGGCACTGGAAGACGCAATCGTCGACCGCGATGCGGCCTTGGCTCTGATCACCAAATCCGACGACCCGGCGGTCAAAGCCTATATCGACGCACTGCTCGCCGATTGAGGCGATGCACGATAGGCCGGGTATGCCCGGTCTATCGTCCCTTGCCGGGGATGGCGATCGCGTCGGTGGGCAACGCGAGATTCAGCGCATCAATGAGATCGCCCTCCGGGGTGTAGAGCAGCCCGCTCGCCAATGGCACGATGGTGACCCGCGGGCACTGGCCGGCGTTGGTCTTCAGTTCGGACAAGCGCCAGATCGGGCGGAACTGCGGATCCCCGGAGCAAGTTACATAGACCAGGTCGCCGTAGGGCAGCGTCGTCCCCGAAAATCCCTGCGCTTCAAGGCGGAACGTGCATTGTCCCGCGGCGCAGGAGGAGCCGATCTCAAAGCGCTCGACCTGTGATGCGGCAAGTGGCGGCAGGCCGACTGGCCGCAAGGCCGTCAGCCCGAACAGCATGACGAAGTAGACCAGCAATGAAAGCAGCAGGACGCCACCGGTGCGACCGTCCTCGGCACGCTGCACAGCAAGCGCGCCGATGAAGGCGCTGGTCAGCAGGATCAATGGCGGCACGAAATCGCGGAAGAAACCGTATTTGAGGTGCGGAGAGCCCGAAGGGGCACCGGAAACGTAGGCGAGCACCAGGCCACCCGCCGTCACCACGGCAAACAGAATGCCGAGCGGCAGCTGCAACGCCCGCCTGGGGCGTAGGGCGAGGAGCACAAGCAGGCCGCCGGCAGCCGCGATCAGACCAGGCAGTTGCAGCGACAGCGGCTGGCGCCAGCTGTCGATGGTGTTGACCACCACCGGAACCGGCGGCGAGGCGGCGAACGCACACACCGTGCCAAAGCACGTGTCCCAGAACAGCTGGATCGCTTTCAGCGGGACCAGTTCGAGGGCGACGACCATCCCGGCTTGATCACCATATTGCTGGTAGAGGGTCCAGTTGTGGCTGACGAGACCGATGGCGACGAAGCCGAGTGCGCCTCCGGCGATGGTGGGCAGCACGAGCTGTGCGAGCAGCGCCACGGGCTGGGTCCGCAGCACCCGCCAATGCCGGGCGGCCGCCACCGGCAGGATGATCAGCGCAGCGATCAGTGCAACCAGCGCCTCAAACAGGCGGGTTTGCAGCAAAGTGATAGCCAGTACGCCGATGAACGCTGCTCGAAGGAACAGTGGCAACCTGGCCAGCGTGACCAGCACCATAGTTCCCAGAAGCGCCGCAGCAACGAAATGGGTCCAGGGAATATCAAGGAAACGGAACCACACACTGGTGCCGAGTGACAGCAAGGCGATAGCGCCCAGCGTCAGCTGGAATGCCAGGTCAGCTTGCACGCGGTA
>JAEUMC010000900.1 GCA_016793415.1 Devosia sp.
CGGCTTCACCGCCGCCTACGAAAAGATCCAGTAGCCGAAACCGGCGCCGGATGTTCGGGCCCCGGGCTGCTGGGAGCCCCGTCCGGCATCTGGCACGCACCCTGCGAGCCGAGGCACCGGTATCGGGAAACTCGACGGGCCCTCCGTCAGGTTCGTCCGTCTTGCGACGGGAGCATCGACGGCCGGTGCATGAAGCCCGTCGGCGATGGTCGTGCGACAGAACCAGACCAAACGCCTGCGCGGGCCGACTGGTCCACGCCGCGCAAGACCACCGCGGGGATCCTCCACCTACGGGAGCGGATGAGGCGATAGCCTCTGCCTGGGTGTGGTCGCTGAGAGCGAAATGGGCAGCCGCAAGTACTGATAGGCGCGGATGTCTGCCACCAGACACCGGCCGACACGGTCACCCCGCCCGATACGCCTGGCGACAAACCCGATCGCGACCCGCAAGGCTGCCATCTCAGCTTGGGCCGGCTTGTGCCGGTGCTCCGGCAAGTCTGCTCGGATAGCAAGAGGGGTGCCGGCTGTCCGCCTGCACCCCTCCCGCTCTCTCCAGGCTGTTCGGTCAGAACGGCGCGGAAATCTTCATGGCACCGCCATAGCTCTTGACCGTCTCGCCAACCTTGGCGTCGCCGGTCAGGCGGAAGGTCGCGCCATTGTTGGCAATCACGTCGAAGCCCAGCGTCACGTCGAACAACGCTTCGTCGAGATCGCCGGTGATGGTGAACGGATCCACGCCATCCGGAGCGCCGGCGAAGCCGGCAGAGATTTCCGGAGCGGTGCCCAGCACCACGTCGAGCGCGCCGACGCGGATGAAGGAGCGGAGGATGGCATCCTCGCCGAGGTCCATTTCGCCGCCCAGTTCGATCGACGGCGCCACCGTGACATAGGTCTCGTCATGCCCCTCGATCTCGAGCGCCACCGGCCCGCCGGTCTCGGCGAAGTCGGCAATGCTCACCTGGGTCACGCCCACGTCGATCATCGGCCGGACATACCAGTTGTCCTGCTCGATGCTGTGCGACAGCCGCACATGGGCCGAGGCAAAGCCGATGTCCTGGGTGCCTTCGAGCACATAGGTGGGCCCGAGCGGCATATCGACGAAGCGCGAGACGTTCTGCGACGACCAGCCGCCGGTGATCGCACCGGCCAGTACCGTGTTGCCCCAGACGCCCTTGAACACCGCGCCACCCTGGAACCGGTTGCCCGTGCTCGAGACGTTGCCGTTGCTGTCGGTGCCGATGTCCTCCCACGAGCCGCCGATACCGGCCACGAAGTTCTCGTTGATGCGAGCCTGGGCTCCGGCGCTGAGGCCGTAGCTGTTCTGCTCGAAACCGAGGTTGGTCTCCGTCTCGGAGCGTTCGGTCTTGCGCTGGTTGACCGAGGCCCAGACGCACTGGCCCTCGGCATCCACGCTGTCCTGTACCTTGCAGCTCATCAGTGAGTTTTCGAACTGCAGGCTGGCCAGCATCGCCAGGGTTTCGTTGATCAGGTACGGCTCGGGGCTGAGCTTATCGAGCGTCTCCTGATAGGTCTCGAGATCGGGGATCTGGAACAGCGACGCCACCACCGGCTCGAGCGCATCCGAACCGCCGGCCAACTGGAAGGCGTTGATGTACTCGCCGATGGCGCTCTGGTTCGGGTTCAGGCCCTCGACGTCGAAGTCGATGCCGTAGTTGAGCAGCAGCTCCTTTTCTGTCTGCGACAGCTCGTAGGTTGCAACGATCGAGGCAGGGGCCGCGAGCGTCGGCGTCCCGGTCAGCGCCACCGCCGACCTGGCGATGACCACCTGGTGATCGCCCGGCAGGGCGTTGCCCATGTTGAGCAGCGTCAGGTCGACCTTGCCCAGCATTTCCAGCGTGCCGTCGACGTCGATCAGGTCGGCTTCGCCCTCCAGCGCCGGATCAGGCGGCAGGTGGCTCTTGGCGAGGTCGACGTCCACCGCGTAAGTGCCCAAGGCGTCCTGGACCATGTCGCCGTTGACGGCCGTGGTCATCACCTTGTTCTTGCCGCCTGCTGCCATCACGCCGTAGTTGGTCAGCACGTTTCCATCGCCGAACTTGGCGAAGCGGCCTGAGTTGAAGGTGCCTGTCGTTTCGTTGACGAAGCTGTTCGTACCGATGCCGAGATCGACCGAGCCCGTCACCGTGCCGAAGTTGGAAATCGCTTCGTTGCCGCCCTTCTGCTGCTTGGCCACTGTCGCGTTGTCGGGATCGCTGCCGCCGGCCAGAATGGCCCAACCGGCATCGACTCCGTCGGCCGTTGTGATCGTGCCCTTGTTGGTGAGCGTGTTGTCCTTGCCGTCGACAATGAGCACGCCGATACCCTTGTAGTCGGCGTATTTCAGGTTGTCGGGATCGGAGGAGTCGATCAGGACCTGGCCTGTGCGGCCGCCGCTGACCACGCCGGTGGTGCTGTCGAGGTTGATGATCACATTGCCGTTGCCGTCCCAGCCGGCGCTCTGCGCCATGATACCCACCGAGCCGTAGCCGCGGAGCGGATCATTCTCGTGGCCGGCGAAGGTCGCTGCGGTCAGCACCGAGCCGGCTACCGTGACAGTGACGTCGCTTGCCGTGCCGTCGCCGCCGGTGCTCTGGGCGAAGATGCCCGTGGCAGCGTTGCCGGCCGTGGCGACCATCCCGGTCACGTCGACCGTGACGACGCCAGCGTCGCCCGCATCACCGTTACTGCCCACGTGCCAGGACAGCAGGTTGAGCACCGGCAAGTCGTTGCCGAGCCCGCCCAGCACGCCACCGCCACCGCCCACGGACTGAGCGAAGATACCGGTCGCGCCGTCGCCATGGGTGAACACCGAGCCATTGACGTCGACGTCGATGACGCCGCCGTCGCCGCCACCGCCACCGCCCTGGCCAAAGGCCAGACCGATGCCGAGGTTGACCGGGAGATGGCCGAGCGGCGTGTCGAGACCGGCTGCCAGGGCGCGATCGACCGCGCCGGCCATGCCGCCGCCGCCGCCGACCGACTGGGCATAGACACCCATCGAGGCAATGCCGAAGGTTTCGATGACGGCGCCGGTCGTGGTGGCGACCTTTACCTTGCCACCGTCGCCCGAGGCGCCGCCTTCACCGCCGACACCGATCTTGCCGGTTGCGCCGATGACCGCCTTGCCGCCGACGCCACCGCCGCCGCCGACCGACTGGGCATAGATGCCGTTGGAGTAGTCGCCAAACGTGGTGATGTTCTTGGAGTTCGTCACATCGACCAGGGCGCCGTTGCCGCTGGCGCCGGCATTGCCGCCGACCGCGACGCTGATGTCCTTGTAGATCGCGGTCTGGCCGACCGGGATAAACAGGAGCTCCACGGGAACGGGCAGGAGCTCGCCGGTACCGAGAATACCGTTGCCGCCCGTGCCGCCGCCGCCACCGATCGACTGCGCAAAGATGCCGTCGGCCGTGTCGCCGATGGTGACGATCTCGCCGGTGTTGACCACCGTGACGATGCCGCCGTGGCCGGCCGTGCCGCCATTGCCGCCGACCGTTGCGGTCAGCGCCAGGTTGTTGCCCTGGTTATCCGGAGCCGTACAGATCACCGGCAGGCTGCACTTGGGTCCCGCAACCACATTGATGGCATTTGCGCGTCCGCCGATACCGCCGCCGCCGCCGACCGATTGTGCAAAGATGCCGGTGCCGCCAAGTCCGCTGATGACCTTGCCGTCGAGCGTCATGCTGCCGGTCACGATCGAGCCGCTATTGGTGACGTTGACCGCCCCTGCGTAGTTGCCGTCGCCACCGACGCCGCCCACGGACACCACGGCCTGGTAGGTGGCCGCGTCCTCGTTCGTTACGTTGGTGACGCCGAGCATGGCGGCAATCGAGCCGCCACCATCGCCGCCGCCGCCGCCGATCGACTGCGCGACCACGCCCATGGCGTTGTCCGCAACGACGCGAATGCTGCCGCCATTCTCCACGGTCACGGTGTTGCCGTAGCCACCTGTGCCGCCGTTGCCGCCGACCGAGACGCCGGCGTTCAGCGTGGTACCGGCGCCGCTGAGGCTGATACCGCCGGAGACGGACATGCCGCCCTTGCCGCCACCGCCGCCGATCGACTGGGCGAGGATACCGTGCGACCCGAAGCCGTACGTGGTGATGCTGCCAGCGGCGAGGTTGTCGATATCGACTTCGCCACCATAGCTGGCATCGCCGCCGCCGCCGCCGACCGTGACGCCGATCTGCGCCGAATCCGCCTGGCTGACGCCGAACTGCGCGACGACCGACAGGCCGCCATTACCGCCGCCGCCACCAATGGACTGCGCCATGATGCCGAGCGATTCCTTGCCGTAGGTGGTGATGGCGCCGCTGTTGTCGACCGTCACTTTCCGGGCAAAGTTGCCCGAGCCGCCGCCACCGCCGACCGAAACGCCGACGCCGCCGGAGGTCTGGCTGACCGTCACCGTGCCGGTTGCGGCAAAGCCGCCGGTACCGCCGCCGCCACCGACCGATTGCGCGAAGATGCCGTTCGACTTGGCGCCGTCGGTGGTGATCGCGCCGGAGTTGTCGACGGTGACCTCGTTGCCGGTGCCGCCTGCGCCGCCCTTGCCGCCAATCGCGACGCCGACACTGATATTGGTCATCTCCGCGCCGCCGATGCTGGCTGCCAGGGCGAGGCCAAAGCCGCCGTCGCCGCCGCCGCCGCCCACCGACTGGGCGTGGATGCCGTCGGCGCCGTCGCCCCAGGTGCGGATCGCGTCGCCGGTATTGGTGAGCTCGACGATACCGGCATCGCCGCCGGTGCCGCCGCGTCCGCCAACTGCCACGGCAAAGCTCGCGCCCGAGCCAATCGACAGGGTGCCGGCGCCGGCAAAACCGCCAGTACCGCCACCACCGCCGACCGATTGAGCGAACAGCGCGTGGGCGCCATTGCCGGTGCGGGTAATGGTGTCGTCGGTCGCGTCGGCCGGCGTGCTGTTGTTGTCGACGACCTTGGTGCCGGTGGTGATGCTGCCGTCATTGTTCAGGACGACGTGCCCGCCAACGCTGGCCGTACCGCCGGCGCCGCCGATGGCGACCGAGGCGCCGATGGCCGGGATATTCTCGACCGAGATAACCATCGTCGCGGCCACCGCGCCGCCGCCATTGCCGCCGCCGCCGCCGATCGACTGGGCCAGGACGCCGAAGCTGAGGTCGCCCTTCGTGGTGATGTTGCCGTAGTTGTCGACCCCGACGCTGGCGCCGTTGCCACCCTGTCCGCCATTGCCGCCGACCGCGACGGAAGCAGCCATCACGCCGGCCGCACCGCCGAACGAGAAGCCGCCATCGCCGCCACCGCCGCCGACCGATTGCGCGAGAATGCCGTAAGAGCCGGCGCCATCGGTCAGCAAGGTGTCGCGGTTTTCGACATTGACCTGGCCGCCGGTGCCGCCACCGGCGCCCGAGCCACCCAGACTGACGCTGATCGAGCCGCCACCGATGCCTGCCCCGACGGCAAAGCCGCCGTTACCGCCACCGCCGCCCACCGATTGCGCAAAGATTGCGTGCGACCCGGCGCCGCGGGTGTGAATAGTCATGTCGGTCGCGTCGATACCCCTGACATCCACGTTGACCGTGCCGCCATTGCCGCCACCGGCGCCGGAGCCACCAAGGCCGACCGACCCGGTCATGGCGCCGAGGCCCCCGGCCACCGAATAGCCGCCATTGCCGCCGCCGCCGCCCACCGACTGCGCTAGGATGCCGTGTGACAGCGCCCCCGTGGTGTTGATGCTGCCCATGGCGTTCACGGTGACCATGGCGCCGTGTCCGGCCTCGTCGCCAGCACCGCCCATCGCGAGGTTCAGGGTGTAGCCGGACGACACGCCCGCCGCGACCGCACCGCCGCCGCTGCCGCCACCACCGCCCACCGATTGTGCGAAAATACCGTGCGCCTGGTTACCAGTGGTGGTGATCTGTCCCTTCTCGTTCACCTCGACATTGTCAGCGGAACCGCCCTTGGCGCCGTTGCCGCCCAAGGCGAAGTTCAGGCTGAAGCCCTGGCCGATGCTGGCCGCAACTGCGAAGCCGCCATTACCGCCGCCGCCACCGATGGATTGCGCCTGGATGCCGTGCGAGCGATCGCCGCCGGTGGTGATGGTGCCTATGCCGAGATCGGCGACAGTCTGGCCCACACCGAGTTCGTTGACGATGACCTTGCCGCCGGTGCCGCCCAGGCCGCCATTGCCGCCGACTGCCACGGAAACGCCGACGCTGCCCGAATAGGCGTTGCCGCCATTGCCGCCGCCGCCGCCGACCGACTGCGCGAAGATGCCGGCCGAGCCGGTGGAATGGGTCGTGATGGTGCCCGAGTTGAACACTCGGACCAGGTCTGAACCGCCGCCCGAGCCGCCGCGGCCACCAACGGCGAACAGGCCGCCGCTGCTGCCGCCATCACCGCCGCCGCCGCCGATCGACTGCGCAAGGATACCGAAGGAGTCGACACCCCAGGTCTCGATCGCGCCAGTGTTGCTGACCGTCACCTTGTTGCCGCTCGATTCACCGCCGCCATTGCCACCGATGGCGACAATGCCGCCGGAGCTGCTGCCCGATCCGGCGCCCGCGCCCATGCTCTGCGCGAAAATGCCGTAGGCCTTGGTTCCGTGGGTGGTGATGCTGCCATCGTTGGAAACGGTCACCTCGCCGGCATCGCCGCCGCTGCCGCCGCCATCACCAAGCGCCACCGCGCCCGAAGGCGCGCCACCGGCGCCGCCATTGCCGCCATTGCTGACGGCATAGACGCCGTGGCCACCGTTGCCCCAGGTGGTGATATTCGAGTTGATGCCAAGATTGACCGTGACGTCGCCGCCGTTGCCGCCATTGCCGCCCGAACCCGCGTCCGAAGCGAACAGCCCGAACGAACCGCCGCCGTTGCCGCCGGCGCCGCCCGTGCTGGTTGCTGACACGCCGTACCCCGTGCCGTTGACGACGATCGTGCCATCATTGTTGACCGCGACCGAGCCCGCGTTGCCGCCGCCATCGCCATCGTCGCACCAGGTGGCGAGCAGGATGGTCGTACAGCCGCCATTGCCGCCCTTGCCACCCAACGACTCGACGTGGATGCCGTCCGCATTGGTCGTGGTGAAGTTCGCGCCCTGGCCGCCATTGCTGTTGGTAACCGTCAGGCTGCCGCTGACCGTGCCGCCGGTAGCGACGGAGGCATTCTGCAGGTATTGGGCCAGCGCGTCGCTGCTCGCAAAGGTCTGGGCGCCAATGGAGAAGGTGTCCGCACCGGTCTTGCGGATGTAGTCGCCCGACGGCGGGGGGACGCGGATCGGCGTATTGGTGCCATCGGCGAGCACGTCCCAGTTCGTCGTCACACCCGGATCCGGATCCACGTCGATGGTTACGACGTTCTGGTAGTCGGTTCCGGTCGCGGAGTCCGAGGTATTGACCCCACTCTTCTTGAGATTGATGCCGATGACCCCGCTGTCGACAGTCGTCGTCCCGGGTGTGCCGTCGCCGGTCTCGACTTCGACCACGGTGGGGTGGTTAGTGTAGTCGATGCCGTCGGTGGGGACGTCGGTACAACTCGCGGTCCCGGCTGCAACAACACAGCCCGTATTGGCGGCGCTTGCCACTGTGGTGGTGCCAATTGACAGCAGGGCCGCTACGGAGAGCAACGCCAGCGTCGTCAGTGCGGTCTTCCAAACCCGGTCGAGCAGTATCCGTGCGGTCAACATACGAGCGTCCACCCATTATGCGTTACCGATAGGTTAAGGCGTCGTTTTGCCAGACGATATCCACATTTCGGCCGCAATGCAGAAATTGCCGCCCCAGTTGCTCGCCAGCAACAGTATTGAGCGTCCGAATACAGTCGTTCGACACCTGGTGCGCGTAAGTGCTTATCCGGCAGAGGTCGGAATCCAGTCGCTTGCCCATATCGTTGTCGTCGAATTGTCACCGGCGACGAGAGCTTGGCCGCTCCCGCGGGTGATTCTGCGACTCACCGGTCCGCCTCCTTGAAGCATTCATCCGCGGGGGGTATGCACCTGCCTGACGCCTCCAGCCTGAGGGAGCCGATATGGCCGATTTTGCAGATGCCCGCCTGAAGATGGTCGATAACCAGCTGCGCACCAGCGGCGTGACCGATCACCGGCTCCTGACCGCCATGGGCACAGTGCGCCGCGAGGCCTTCCTGCCGGCCGATCGCGAAGCTCTGGCCTATGCCGACGTGTCGCACGCCCTGGGCGGCGGCCGTTACCTCGGCGCGCCGGCGCCCTTCGCCAAGCTGCTGCAGCTGGCGGAGATCGCGGTGACCGACCGGCTGCTCGACGTCGGGGCTGGCACCGGCTACTCGACGGCCGTGCTGGCGCTGCTCGGCGCCTCGGTGGTCGGTCTCGAGATGGATGCCGTCCTCGCCGACAAGGCCAGGGCCAACCTCGAGGCCGCAGGCGCGAGCCATGCCGAGATCTCGGTCGGCAGTTTTGACGGGGCAGGGCTGCCGCGCGACCATTTCGACGTCATCGTCGTCGAGGGGACGGTCGCCGCCGAGCCGACGCCATTGTTCCACCTGCTGCGAGATGGCGGGCGCCTGGTGGCGTTGATCGCCAATGGAGGGCCGGCGGTGGCGCATATCTTCGTCAAGTCCGGCGGCGAGGTGGCCGGCCGCAGCGAGTTCAATACCTCGTTGCCGCCGCTGGCCGAGGCGCCTCGCGTCGAGACCTTCGTGTTCTGAACGGAAGCGTTTTCTAACTGACCCGCGGTTCGGCAGTGTTGCCGGCTAATCACGGGGCCAAACATTTCCAAGGTTAAAACCTCGCAACACTTGAGTTGCGAGGTTGTGCGTCCCATGTGCCCGACGTAACGTCGGAAGGCTGTCGGAGGTTTTGACTATGCGTTTCCTGGGGGCAATGCGGGCGGGCGCCCTTGCCGTTTCACTGAGCATGCTGCCGGCGACGGCGCACGCGGAGAGTCTGAGGGCGGCGCTGGAAAGCGCGTACCAGAACAATCCCAACATCATGTCGGCGCTGCTCAATGTGAAGGCGACGGCTGAGAACATCGCGCTGGCGAAATCCGGCAAGCTGCCCTCGCTCGGCCTGTCGAGCAGCATCGGCGGCTCCTGGGAGCAGCCGCAGGGCGGTGAGTTCAACACCGCTGCCAGCTTCTCGACCGGCGTCAACTACAGCCAGACGCTGTTCGACAATTACAAGACCGACGCCGAGATCGAGCAGGCCCGCGCCGGCACCGAAGTGGCCAAGTACGCGCTGCGCAACGCCGAGCAGAACGTGCTGCTGGCGGTGGTGCAGGCTTACTACGCTGTCATCCGCGACACCCAGCTGGTGCAGTTGCGTTCCGACAACATGGCGTTCTTCGATGCCCAGGTGAGCTCTTCGGAAGATCGCCTGCGCCTCGGGGAAGGCACCAAGATCGACGTGTCGCAGGCCAAGACCCGCCAGGTCGCGGCCGTGGCGCTCTACCGCTCGGCCATCGCCTCGCTGCAGACCAGCCAGGCGAGCTACGAGCGCTGGGTCGGCCACAAGCCCAAGAACCTCACGTCCGACTTCAACTTCGGCAAGTCGCTGCCGACCTCGATCGACGGCGCCATCGCCTCGGCCCAGGAGCGCCACCCGGCGCTGCTTTCGGCCCGCGCTGCTATCCGCGTGGCGCAGGCCGGATCGGACGCGGCCAGTGCTTCGTTTGGCCCGACGCTCAGCCTGATCGGCGCCATCGACGCCACCACCAGCTATTCGAGCAAGCTCGGCGGCACCAGCAGCGCGCTCGGCGGTTCGGCCAAGCTGTCGCTGTCGATCCCGATCTATTCGGGCGGCGCCCTGTCGGCCAGCCTGCGCAAGGCCAATATCCAGCAGATCCAGAGCGAGGTCGACGCGTTGTCCGCCCGCGATGAGATCAAGGAGTCGGTGATCTCCGCCTGGTCGACGTTGCAGAACTCCACGTCGCAGATCGACTCGGCGCAGGCCGCGGTCAGCTCGAGCCAGCTGGTTGTCGATGGCACCATCCAGGAACGCGATGTCGGGCAGAAGACCACGCTCGACGTGCTCAATGCCCAGGCGGAACTGACATCGGCGCGCGAGCAACTGATCACCGCGCGCTCGACCAAGATGATCGCTGCCTTCTCGCTGCTCGCTGCCTCCGGCAAGCTGTCGCCCGAAGTGCTGGGGCTGCGCGTCGCCGTGCACTCGGCGGACGGCTACATCGCCAATGTCGAGGATGTGTGGGCCGAACTGCGCGCCCTCAGCGACGACTGATCCCCTGGGCCCGCCCTTGGTCCGCATGGACCGGGGTGCAGCCGAGGCATACCCTCAGAATCAGGCCGCGATGCGCATTCCGCGTCGCGGCCTTTTTTGATGCGGCCGCGAGGGGCGGCCGTCTTGGGGGATACAATGAAGTCACTACCGTTCTGGTTCATCGCCGTCGGCGCCGTGCTGGCGTTGCTGGGTATGGCGTGGGGCATTCAGATGGCCATCACGCAGGATCACACGCTGGCGCCGGGTCACGCGCACAACAATCTCATCGGCTTCGTCACGATGGTGATTTACGGCGTCTACTACAAGCTGGTGCCGGCGGCAGCGCAGACCCGGCTCGCCCTCGTGCATTTCTGGGTGGCGTTGCTGGGCGCGCTCACCGTCGGTATCGGCGTCGCCATGGCGACGGCGGGGCAGGGTGAGTGGCTGGCCCAGATCGCCTCGATCGCCACCATCCTCGGCATGGCCATCTTCGTCGTCACCATCTTCCGCAACCGGGCGGCGCTCGCCTGACGCACCGGTCAAGCGCCCGACAATTGTCTTCCCCCGGAATTGTCTGGGGGAAGACGCTATGGCTGGTGTGCCGCCGATTCACAAAGCGCCATTGCTTGCACTAAATTGGATGCAGCCGATTCGGTCGTATTGCCGAATCCGCCCAAAGTGCGGCCGCGTATCTGGCGGGTAATGTGAGGCAGTTATGAACAAGCCGGCGCCCAAAGAGCCCTCGATGGACGAGATCCTGTCGTCGATCCGGCAGATCATCGCCGACGACGATGCCGGGGCTGCACCCAAGAAACCGGTGATGCCGGCGCCCGCACCGGCCCGCAGCTTCGTACCGCAACCGGCCCCCCGTCCGGTCGAGCCCGAACCCGAGCCGCTGGCGCTTTCATCCGAACAGATCCTGCGCGATACCGCGGCCGAGGATGGTGCCAAGCCGGGCCTCAGCTTCTCCGAACTGCTCGGCGGCAGCGCACCGGCGCCCGAACTGGACGCCACGCTGATCGACCCCGATGACATCTCGTTTGAACCGGAAGAGCCGCCGGCGCCCGTGTTCGCCCCGCCGCCGCGGGCTGCGGCTCCCGCCTACGAGCGTCCGGCGCCGCGCCCTGCGGCATCGGTTGCAGTCGCTGCCCCGATGCCGGATCCGTCGCTCTCTGCCGATCTTGCCGAGGAACTGCTCGAGCCGACCACCCAGTCGGCCGTGAAGAGCACCTTTGCACGCCTCTCCGGGCTTTCGACCGTTACCAGTGGCGTTACCATCGAAGACATGATGCGCGACATGCTTCGCCCCATGCTGAAGGAATGGCTGGACGAGAACCTGCCCGCGGTAGTCGAGCGCATGGTGGAAAAGGAAATCGCCCGCGTCTCGCGCGGCGGCAAGTAATGACCTCGCGCCGATCCGGCGCGGGATCACTCCCTTGTATCCGCCGGCCTCGCGTCACCACATGCGTTTGTGTTGACTTCCCCCTCACGCCTTTGCTTTAGACCTAGCCACTGAGTTCTGGGGCCCGCCGGCGCTTTGGTGCGCGCGGGCCGTTTGCCGTTGGAAACCACCGATGCTTGAGAAGACTTACGACCCCGCCGCCGTCGAGACCCGCATCTACGAGCAGTGGGACAAGGCAGGCACCTTCAAGGCCGGGGCAGGGGCCAAGCCCGGCGCCGAGAC
>JAEUMC010000915.1 GCA_016793415.1 Devosia sp.
CGAGCGGGCGGACGGCGTAGATGAACTGCGCCAGGTCGATCAGCTCGAGCACCGTCTTGGCCCGCGGCTGCAGTTCAGGCAGGGCGGCAAGCACCGTATCCTTGTTGGCCGCGAGGCCATCCATGTCGAACACCCGGTTCAGCTCGGTGGCCGTCTCCAGCATCACCTCGTAGAGCCGGGCCGGCGTGGCCTGACGGATGTAGTGACCGTTGATGTTCTCGAGCTTGACGAAATCGAAGCGCGCCGCACCCTTGTTGAGGGCCTCGAGGCTGAACCATTCGACCATCTGCGCGGTCGAGAACAGCTCTTCGTCGCCATGGCTCCAGCCAAGGCGCGCCAGGTAGTTGCGCAGCGCCTCAGGCAGATAGCCCATCTGCCGGTAGGCCTCGACGCCGAGGGCGCCATGGCGCTTACTGAGCTTGGCACCGTCCGGCCCGTGGATGAGCGGGATATGCGACATCTCCGGCACCGACCAGCCCATGCCGTTGTAGATGACGATCTGGCGGGCGGCATTGGTCAAGTGGTCGTCACCGCGGATGATATGGGTGACACCCATGTCGTGGTCGTCGACCACCACGGCGAGCATGTAGGTCGGAGTGCCGTCCGAGCGCAGGATGATGAAATCGTCGAGGTTCTCGGCCTTGAACACCACCTCGCCCTGGACGTGATCCTGCACCCGGATCTCGCCGGACTGCGGGGCCTTGATGCGGATCACCGGGGCAACGCCAGCCGGCGCCTCTGACGGGTCGCGATCGCGCCAATAACCGTTGTAACGCGGTGGCAACCCGTTGGCGCGCGCCGTCTCGCGCATCTCAGCCAACTCTTCGGGCGAGCAGTAGCAATAGTAGGCCTGGCCGCGGGCCAGCAATTCGTTGGCGATCTCGGCGTGTCGGGCGGCGCGCGAGAACTGCATGAACGGCTCGCCGTCCCAATCCAGCCCCAGCCACTTCAAGCCGTCGAAGATCGCCTTGACTGCGCCTTCGGTCGACCGTTCGCGATCGGTATCCTCGATGCGCAGCAGCATCTTGCCGCCGGTGTGGCGGGCAAAGGCCCAATTGAACAGGGCGGTGCGGGCCCCACCGATATGCAGATAACCGGTGGGCGAGGGAGCAAAGCGGGTGACGACTGGGGTAGCCATGGGTCGGTGAAACATCCCGGAGAATTGGCGTTTGGCGGTGTGTAAGCATGCCGGGGCCGAAGCGCAAGCGCGGCAGTTGGCATGACCGTCGTGCCCGGCTAGCATCCCGGCCGTGATCGTGCAGGGCGGGGGCTCGGCGGATGACCGTGACGATTGGGGAGCGGGTAGCCGAGCAGCTGGTTCCGGCGCGGGCCGAACCGGTGGCGCCGGGCGCCTTACCCCCGACTTTGCGGCCGCGCCTGACACTCTGGCAGGCCTTTCGCGCGGGCGTTGCCGATGACCTCGAGCACCGGCGGCTGTTCCTGCTGTGGCCTTATGCGGCTATCGCCGGCCTGATCGTTTCTCTCTTGGCGCCGGAGGAACCGCAGCCCTGGCTGCTTGGTCTGGTCGGCTCGGTCGTTATCATTGGGCTATTCCTCGCGCGCGGCCAGACGGCCCTGTTCCGTGCCCTCACCCTGGCCGCGGCGTTCTGGGTGGGCTTTTCGCTGCTCGCCATCCATGCGGCTCTGTTCGGCACGGAGATGCTGGCGCGACCGGCCTATGGCACCTACGAGATGCGGGTCGACGAGATCGTCTCCGAACTCGAAAGCGGGACGCGTGCCATCGTGTCGTCGATCACGCCGACCGGAACCTCGCGAGCGGTGCCGATGCGTCGGGCTCGGATCGTCATTGCCGACGGCCCGCCGCTCGCTCCCGGCGACATTATTCGGGCGCCGGTGCGGTTCTATGCCGTGCCCGGTCCGGTGGTGCCGAACGGCTTCGACAGCCAGTTTCACGCCTTCTTCGACGGCATCGGCGCCTACGGCAATGCCACGGCAGCTGTCGAACGGGTAGCCGCCGGGAGCAATTCGGCGCCGGAGCGGGTGATCGACGGCGTCCGGCGCGGCATCGCCGCCCGTATCGATGCCGACCTCGAGCAGCCGACGGCCGGCATCGCACGGGCGCTGATCACCGGCGACCAGAGCGCCGTGTCCGAGGAAGCGCGCGAGACGATGGCGGCCGCCGGGCTGGCGCATGTCCTGTCCGTGTCAGGGCTGCACCTCACTATCGTTGCGGGCCTGGTGCTGGTGACGCTCCGTGGCGGGCTGGCGTTGGTTGGCGGCATGCACCGGTTCGTCTCGGTCAAACGCGTGGCGGCGGCAGGTGCGATCGTCGCGGCGCTCGCATACTTCGCTATTTCCGGCGGCAATGTCGCGGCCCTGCGCTCGACCATCATGCTGGTGCTCGTGCTCGGGGCTGTGGTGTTCGGCCGGCGGGCGCTCACCATGCGCAACGTCGCCATCGCGGCGCTGATCGTCATCGCCACTGATCCGGCAAGCGTTTTCCGGCCGAGCTTCCAGCTGTCGTTCGCGGCGGTGGTGGCGCTGATCGGCGCTTGGGAGTTGATGCGGCAGCGGGAGGGCAGGGAGAAGTCCCTGTTGGTGCGCGCCGGCGGCTATCTTTGGGGCATCGTGCTGACCAGCGTCATCGCCGGGGTCGCGACGCTGCTGTTCTCGGTCTACCACTTCCAGCAGACCGCGCCGCTCGGCGTGCTGGGCAACCTGTTCACGCTGCCGCTGGTGGGCTTCGTCATGATGCCGTCCGCCGTGCTCGCCACATTGGCGATGCCGTTCGGCTGGGAGGCACCATTCCTCTCGGCCATGGGATGGTCGATCGACCGCATGCTGGATCTGGGCGGGCTGGTTGCCAGCTGGAGCTCCGGCCTTGATGCGAGCCCATTGCTGGCGCCTGTCGCGCTGCTGCTCGGGCTCGCGGCGCTTGGCTGGTTCACGTTCCTTTCGTCCTGGCACCGGCTGATCCTGCCTGTGCTGTTGATCCCGGCCGTGTGGTTGTTGGCGCTTGACCGTTCGCCCGATGTGCTCATTGCCGACACCACCCAGGCTGTGGCACTGCGGGGTGAGGCGGGCCTGGAACTGGTCGCCGGCAAGGCCGACAGTTTCGCGGTCGATGTGTGGCGCGAGACCTATGGCGAGGCGATCGAGCCCGGGGCATTGCTGAAATGCGACAGCGTCGGGTGCTTCGGCGCCAGCAGCCGCGGCTTCACCCTGGCCATCGTGCGCGACCCCTCGGGCTTTTACGAGGATTGTGGCCTGGCGAACCTGTTGATTGCTCGCCGGCCTGTTCCGGCCAACTGCGGTGCCGGCACGGTGATCGATGCGGAGACGCTTTCCCTTGGCGGGGTGCAATGGTTGCGCTGGGATGCAGCGCGGGGCGGCTTCGAAATCCGCCCCGCTATCCCTGAGATCAACCGGCCGTGGCGAGCAGTGCGACCGTAACGCCGGCGGCCTCGATCTGGGCGCCGCCGAGTACGTAGCCCTTCTCATCAGGTGCGGCGGTCAGGTTTGCCGCGGTGTCGCCGTAATTGAAGTAAACGCGCCATTTACCTCGGGTGCGGCAACGGACGCCGGCCGGCAGGTTCAACGTCGGGACGTCGGCCTCGGTCAGCAGGTGATCGACGATCCGCTGCATCAGGGCGCGATCGCCGCTGGCTGCCAGGTAGTTGAGCTTTCCCTGCGCCACCAGCACCGGGAAATCCTCTTCGTCCTCGATGACGATCTCCGCCCGGGTATCGAGCCGTTCGCGCCAGTGGCCGACGGCGCCGCCACCCTTTACCGAGACGGTACGGCGCGGGTCGGTGCTGTCGACCCGCGCAACTTTCGCATCGAGCAGATTCTGCGGCAGGTCGGGGCCGAGACCCGCGGGAATGGCGAAGTTCTCGGTTTTCGAGCCGGAGCGCGGGCCGATCAGCAAGTGGCCCTCAAAGTTCTCGATGGCGGTGCGCAGTGCATCGTTCCAGGCGAACAGCGCCGGGATCACCACCAGGTCGTAACCGGAGAAGTCGGTGGTCGAGGGTGGCAGAATATCGACATCGACGCCGCGCTTGCGCAGCGGCACGTAGACGTTGCGCACATGCTGGTGGTGCGAGAATCCCTTGGCCTGCGGCTGGATCCGCCAGGCCCATTCGCTCTGGTAGTCATAGACGATGGCGACGCGACCCTTGTTGGCTACCCCGTCGATGCCGAGTCGCTTGAGCTCCTCGGCAACCTGCCTGGCCTCATGATAGGCCGGCGCCGGTTGGCTGTCGGGGCGCAGCAGGCCGGCATGCATCTGCTCCTGGGCGAAGGGCGCCTGGCGCCAGCGGAAGTAGGACACCACCTCGGCCCCATGGGCGAAGGCCTCCCAGGCCCAGAGGCGGGCCATGCCAGGTAGCGGATCGGGGTTGTATTCGGCCCAGTTCACCGGACCGGGCTGCTGCTCCATGATCCACCAGCGGCCGTGACCCACGGCGCGGTAGATGTCGTGCTGCAGGCCCTGCGCATCCGGTTCGCCCTGGCGGAAATAGGCGGCCTTCACCTCGTCGGACTCGTTGGAGACCGCAAGGTGACCGATGGGGTAGGAGTCCCAGCTCGCCACATCCAGCGTCTCGGCCACTTCGTAGTGATCGAACTCGGTGAAGCGGCCCATGAAATTGTGGATCACCGGCAGGTCGGGACGGGCGGCCTTCATCACCTCATACTGCGTGGCATTGAAGGCTGCGACCTGGGCCGATGAGTAGCGGCGGAAGTCGAGGCACGCCGCCGGAGCCGCCTCGGTGACCGTGAGGTTGGGCGGATCGATCTGCTCGAAGTCGTTGTAGTCCATCGACCAGAACACGTTGCCCCAGGCGAGGTTCAGCGCGTCGATATCGTCGTACTTGTCCCTGAGCCACTTGCGGAAACCGACTGCGGCGGCCTTGGAGTAGGAATGCACCGTGTCGTGGCAACCATACTCGTTGTCGGTCTGCCAGCCGGCCAGCGCTGGATGCTGGCCGACCTTCTCGACCAACAGGCGGGTAATGCGGGCGCATTCCTCGCGATAGCCCAGGTGCGAGAAGTCGTAGTGCCGACGCGAACCGAAGCCGCGCGGGCGACCCTCGCGATCGACCGCCAGCATGTCCGGGTACTTGTCGATCATCCAGCGCGGCGGCGTCGCCGTCGGCGTGCCCAGAATCACCTTCAACCCATGCCGGCCGAGCACGTCCATCGAGGCGACCAGCCAATCGAAGTTCAGCTCGCCGGGCTTTGGTTCGAGCTTCGACCACGCGAACTCGCCGATGCGGACATACTGAATGCCGACTTCCGCCATGCGGCGCGCGTCGTCCTCCCACCATTCGACGGGCCAGTGTTCGGGGTAGTAGCAGACGCCGACAGCAGGAAAAGACACGTGAGACTCAGAGCTTGAGGAAGGGTTCGGCGATGCCGGGCACGTCGAGCGCCACGGCGAAGACGCTGCCGGCATGCGGCTCGCGCTCGACCTGTTCGGGCGTCATGTGTTCGCGCGCCGTGGTGATGTAGAGGGTCTTCAGATCGCTGCCGCCAAAGGCCGGGCAGCTCACCTGGCTGACGCCGGGCACTTCGACCACCTTGTCGAGCTTGCCGTCGGGCGAGATACGGATGACCTTGCCGCCGCCCCAGCGGGCATTCCACAGGTAACCCTCGGAATCGACCACCGAGCCATCGGCGCCGCCGGGGCCCTCCATGGTGAAGAAGTCTTCCCACGGGCCGACCGGCAGGCCGGTTGCCGGGTCCGTGGCGCATTTGACGATCATCTTGCCGCTATCGGTGAAATAGGCGGTGCGGCCATCGGGCGAGAAGCAGATCGAGTTCGGGATACGGATGTTCTCGATCACCTTGGTCGTCTGGCCGGCACGGTACTGATAGACGCCGCCGACGCCGGCCTCGGCCTTGCGGCCCATGGTGCCGATCCAGAACCCGCCGCTGCGGTCGACACGGCTGTCGTTGGTACGGTTGGTCGGCACATCGGCGTCGATCTCGGCAATCACCGAAGTGGTGTCGGTCAAGAAGTCGTAGCGGAGCAGGGCGCCCGACTGGGCGATGGCGAGGCTACCCTTGTCGATCACCGCGCCGGCGCTGACCGTGTCCTTGAAGGTGATGCGGTCGACGACATGGCCGTCGGTGCCGGCGCTCAGCATGGTCTGGTTGAGGATATCAAACCAGAACAGGCGCTCGACCAGCGGGTGCCAGAACGGGCCCTCGCCCAGTTCGCAGCGGCTATCGACAAAGAGTTCGGCCTTAGAATTCATCGTGGTTTCCCCTGGTCATAGGCGGCGACGGCCGCAGTGGCGCGCGATGCCACGTCGGCGGCGGACATGCCGGGCTTGAAAATGTAGGTGCCGAGCCCGAAGCCGGCGCAGCCGGCCGCGAAGTACTCGGCGAAATTGTCCGGGTTGGCGCCCCCGACGGCGTAGAGTGGAATCTCGGGCGGCAGCACGGCCTTCATCGCCTTGATACCCTTGGGGCCCAGCACCTCGGCGGGGAAGAACTTGAGGCCGGTGGCGCCCGAGCGGATGGCGGTGAAGGCGTCGGTTGGCGAGAACACGCCGGGATACGACGTCATGCCGCGTTCGATGGTGGCGCCGATCACCGCGGGATTGGTGTCGGGCGAGACGACGAACTGGCCGCCGGCGTCGGCGACAGCGTCGACATCGTCGCGGCTCAGTACAGTGCCGGCACCGATCAGTGCGCTGCCGTCGAACACCTTTGCCGCATCCTCGATGGAACGCAGCGCTTCGGGTGAATTGAGCGGCACCTCGATCATGGTGATGCCGGCGAGCACCAGGGCGTCGCAAACTTCAACGGTTTCGGGAGGGGTGATGCCGCGAAGAATCGCAATGATGTGGCGGTGGGTCATGATCATGCCTGTCTT
>JAEUMC010000936.1 GCA_016793415.1 Devosia sp.
GCAGAAAATCCGGCTGAACCAAGGCCGAATTCCTAAGCACTCGTAAACGCTTGGCCTGTCACATTGCGGCGACGACATAGCAGAAGGGCCGGCGCCTCGCGGCCCCAGCCCTCGTTTCTAGTCCGGAAACGGCTCGATTGCTATTCGGCCAGCAGTTCTTTCAACCGCTGGTTCATGCCGTACACGTCGCCATAGGAGCGGATCGTGCCGTCGGCATCGACGCGCAGCGTGAAGTACGAAATGTGCACCGGCACCTTGGTCTTGAGGTTGAACCAGCGCTCGGTGTCGCCGAAGGCGGCGGTCAGCGTCTCGGCGTTGAGACTGGGCTCGAGCTTGAGCAGCGCGTCGGCGAAATCCATCGGGTTTTCGACGCGCACGCAGCCATGGCTGTAGGCGCGGAACGAGCGCGAGAACAGCGACTTGGACGGCGTGTCGTGCAGATAGATGTCGTGCTGGTTGGGGAACAGGAACTTCACCCGGCCCAGCGCATTGCCGGCGCCCGGCTTCTGCCGGATGTGGAACTTGTTGATGTTGGTCTGCGTCCAGTCGATGGCCGAGGCGTTGATCACCTTGCCGCCCGACAGCATCTCCATGTTCTGGCTGGCGAGGTAGCCCGGATTGGCGATCAGGTGCGGCCTGATCTCGTTGGTGGCGATCGAGGACGGCACGTTCCAGTACGGGTTGACGACGATGTGCTCGATCTCGTCGTTGAACACCGCCGTCTGGTTCTTGGGCGTGCCCACCACCACTCGGGTGGTATAGTGGACCTCGTCCTTGTTCATGATCCACAGGCGGAACTCGGGGATGTTCACCGTCACCTGGAAATCGCCGTAGTCGTTCGGCTCCCAGCGCCAACGCTCCATGTTGGCGACGATATCTTCCTTGGTGGTGGCCGAGCCGCCATTCAGCGCGGCGATGGTCGCCGGCCCGATGACGCCGTCGCCATTGAGGCCCAGGCTCTCCTGGAAGGCCTTGACCGCGGCGACGAGCGGCTCGTCATAGTTGATGTCGACGGTCACCGTAGCCCCGGCCGTCTCCGGAATATCGGGCTCGGGCACGTCGAGGCGCTGGCGCAGCAGCGTGACGCGCTCATCCTGCATTCCCGGCTTCAGCAGTTTGCCCTCGGGGATGGTGATCGCGGCATCCATCACGGCGCCGTCGTAGAACTTGGCCAGCGCCGCCTTCAGCCCGAGGAACTCCGGCTGGGTCGGCGACAGCGCCAGGAGCAGCTTGTCGGGCTCGCTGCTGTCGGCGAGCTTCACCAGCATTTCGGCTTCGTTGATGCGCTTGGGCGCGATGGTCCAGGTCTTGTTGACGTCGAGCGGCGAGATGCGGCCGCCAAAGGCATCCTGCGCATAGCGGATCGCCGCCGAGGAGAAGGCGGTTTCGAGCGCCGCGAGCCGCGCCGGATCGGTGCCGGCCGCCGCGACATCGAGATCGGCGGTCAGGTAGTCCGACGGGCGGAAGCCCTCGAGTTCGGAATCCTTGAACACCTGGATGATCTTTTCGGCGTTGGGCGAGAAGGCGATGGTGCCATCATCGGCCTTGGTCAGCCAAAGCGGCTCGAAATGGCGGGCGCCATAGAAGAAGTAGAGCTTCTGCGTCTGCTGGTAGGCGCGGGTGCCTTTCTCGGCCGCCGCGTAGGACGACGACAGCCCCGCCTTGATGATCCGCGCCAGCTCCGTCTTGGGCGGCGCGATCACGATGCGGGTGGTTTCGATGCCGGCGACCGTAACGGTTTCCTGGGCGGAGGCTTGCGTGAAGATCGCAAATGGCGATGCAAGCGCCACCGTGCCCGCCAACAACAAGGCCTTCAGCATAGTCATTAAGTACTCCGTGCCCGGCTCGGGGGCTGGCAAGGGGCGGTGTGACCGGGAGGATTCGGCACTTCTGCCCCAGATATCCATTTTGCTTAGCCCACAAAACTTAACGCTGACAATTGCTCGCGATTTTGTGAGTCCGGTCTGTGGACTTGGTGCAACTAACGCCCAGCATTGCCTAGGCGGCGTCGCTCTCCAGGCCCTCGTCCAGGCCGTACTCGCGGAGCTTGCGATAGAGCGTCGACCTGCCGATGCCGAGCGCCCGGGCAACCCGCGACATGCGGTAGCCGTAGTGGCGCAGCGCGAACACGATCAGTTCGCGCTCGACATCGGCGAGGGCGGCGACTTCGCCACTCTGGGACATGAAGCGATCGCTGATCGCCGTCTTGTCCACAACCTCGCGTAACGAAGCGATAGCCTCGTCGATGTGAACCGGGGCTGAAGGGCCCGGCGCGGCCGAGGTCAGACGCAGCGCCTCGGCGCGACCGGCGCTCAATGCGACGATCTGCGGGAAGTCGGCGCTTTCAAGATAGGCGGCATCGCTGAGGACGACCGCGCGATACACCGCGTTCTCGAGCTGCCGAATATTGCCCGGCCAGTCGTAGCCGCTGAGCAGCTTGAGCGCCGGGTCGGAGATGCCGACTATGCGTTTCTGGGCTTCGGCGGCAAGTCGGGCAATGAAGTGGTCGACCAGGACCGGCAGGTCCTCCAACCGGTCGCGCAACGGCGGCACGTAAAGCGGGAAGACATTGAGCCGGTAGTAGAGATCCTCGCGGAAAACCCCGGCTTTGGTCAGGTTGAGCAGCCGACGGCTGGTCGCCGAAATGACGCGTACATTGACCCGCGCCGGCCGGTCGGCGCCCAAGGGCTCGATCTCGCCATCCTGGATCACTCGCAGCAGTTTTGCCTGCATTTCGGAGGGCAGCTCTCCGACCTCGTCGAGAAAGAGGGTGCCGCCATTGGCTTCGAGGAATTTGCCCGGATGGTCGGCGGTGGCGCCGGCGAAAGCGCCCTTGCGGTGGCCGAACAGGGTGGATTCGATCAGGTTGACCGGGATTGCGGCACAGTTGACGGTGATGAACGGCTTGCCGGATCGGTCGCCCGAGCCGTGAATCACCCGGGCGACGAGTTCCTTGCCGACGCCGGTCTCGCCTTCGATCAGCACCGGGATGGTGGATTTGGCTGCCTTGGTCGAGAGTGCCAGCACCCGATCCATGCTCGGTGCGCGGGTGACGATATCGGTGATGCTCATGGTGCCGCTGAGCCGGCTACGGTCGGTGCGCACCATGGTTTCGAGCTCGCCGAGCTTCAGCGCGTTCCTTAGCGACATGATCAGCCGTTCGGGGGCGACCGGCTTGACGAAGAAATCGGCGGCGCCCTGGCGCATGGCGGTAACGACGGTGTCGAGTGAGGAGTGCCCGGTCTGGACGATCACCGGGGTCGCAAGCCCGTCGCGGCGCATGGCTTCCATCACCGCCATGCCGTCGAGATCTGGCATCACCAGATCGAGAACCATGGCCCCGATGCCCGGATCGGCGTGGAGCAGTTCGAGGGCCTGTCTGCCGCTGGTGGCCGTAACGGCAGAGAAACCGGCCCGGTTGGCGACCTCCGACGTGAGCCTGAGCTGCACCAGGTCGTCATCGACTATCAGAACGCGCGTCATGGTCCCCCAAGGACTTGTAGTTGCACGCTTCGCCGCCGCGGCGAATCGCGCTGTGCCGTTTTGGAGCAGCATGGGTAGGGTGGGTTAAGAGGCGATTAAGCGTGAGCAAACCGCCTTCGGCTTCCCATCCGCAGGCCCGCTGGCTAAGGTCGCGCCGCTTTTTGAGACCGAGGTGATGAATTGCTAAAGATCGAACGGACGCGCGCGGCTGATGCCCAGGCCCAGCGGGGGCACAACCAGCTTGGCGACATGCCGACCTGGAACCTCGACGATCTCTATGCCGGCAACGACTCGCCTCAGCTGAAGGCCGACCTCGCCGCGGCGCAGGCCGATGCAAAGAGTTTCGAGGCCGATTTCAAGGGCAAGCTCGAGGCGCTGGCGAAGGGCGGCAAGCTGATCGAGGCGATCAAGCGCTACGAGGCGCTGGGCGATCTCAGCGGCAAGCTCGGCTCCTACGCGTTCCTACAATATGTGCGGAACACCCAGGACGCCGACAAGGTGAAATTCCTCGGCGATCTCAGCCAGGCGCTCACCGACCTCTCGACCGGGCTCATCTTCTTCGGGCTGGAGCTCAACCGCATCGATGAGGCGGTGCTGGAGGCGGCGCTCGCCGGCAATGCCGAGCTCGGGCGCTACCGGCCGTGGTTCACCGAGCTCAGAAAGGCCAAGCCCTATCAGCTCGAGGACAAGATCGAGGAGCTGTTCCATGAGAAGTCGGTGACCGGCGCCGGCGCCTGGAACCGACTGTTCGACGAGACCATGGCGGGCCTCAAGTTCACTGTCGACGGCGAGGAGCTGAACCTCGAATCGACGCTCAACTTCCTCTCCGACAAGGACGAAGTGAAGCGCGAGGCGGCGTTCCACGGGTTGTCGAAGACGCTGCACGGCAACGAAAAACTCTTCACCCACATCACCAACGTGCTCGCCAAGGACAAGGAAATCTCC
>JAEUMC010000959.1 GCA_016793415.1 Devosia sp.
GCCACCGTCTCCCCTGAGGGGTGAAGGGACGGGCGGCACAGTCGGCGTGCTTGGCTACCCCTCACCCTGACCCTCTCCCCAGAGGGGAGAGGGGACGCTAGGGGCACGGCCAGTGCCTTAAACCGTCGCCTCCAACCTTCCCGCCGCGATAATCCGCTCGAGGAACTTCTGCGTCCTGGGGTTCTCGGGCTTCGAGAACAGCTGGTGCGGGTTGCCCTGTTCGACGATGCGGCCGTTGTCGAGGAAGCAGACGCGGTCGGCGACGTCGCGGGCGAAGCCCATTTCGTGGGTGACGATCACCATGGTCATGCCGCTCTCTTTGAGATCGCGGATGATCTTCAGCACTTCGCCGATCAGCTCGGGGTCGAGCGCCGCCGTCACCTCGTCGAGCAGCAGCACGTCGGGTTCGGTGGCGAGCGAGCGAACGATGGCGACGCGCTGCTGCTGGCCGCCGGAGAGCTGCTCGGGGTACGACTTGGCATATTGGCCCAGGCCGAACAGTTCGAGCAGCTTCAGCCCGGCTGCCTCGGCCTCGCGGCGATCGCGGCCGTGAACGCGGATCGGCGCCAGGGTGATGTTCTCCAGCACGCTCATGTGCGGGAAGAGGTTGTAGGCCTGAAACACGATGCCGACGCGCTTGTAGAGCCCGGTGCGACCAAAACTCTCGTCGTAGATATCGACCCCGTCGAGCCTGACGGTGCCTTCGTCGAACTCGGTGAGCCCGTTGATGCAGCGCAGCAGGGTGGATTTGCCGGAGCCGGAGGCGCCGATCAGGCACACCACTTCATGCGCTGATATCGACAGATTCACCGCGTCCAGCACCTGGCGCTCGCCATAGAATTTGGTGAGCTGTTCGATCTCGATGCGGTTCATCTGGCACCTTGCAGGCGGCGTTGCCGGTCGCGGCGGGCGAGGTGATCGGTCAGGCGCGCCAGGGGAATGGTGGCGAGCAGGAACAGGATCGCGGCGACGACGAGCGAGGAATAGTTGAAGGTGCGGGCGGTGTAGATCTGCGCTTCGCGCACCGCATCGCGGACCCCCAGTACCGAGAGCAGCGCCACGTCCTTCTGCAGCGCCACCACGAGGTTCAGCATGGCCGGCACGACGTTGCGCAAAGCCTGCGGCAGGATAGCGTAGCGCAGGGTCTGCCACTGGGTGAGGCCGAGCGCCTTGGCCGCCATGCCCTGGCCCTCGTGCACCGCCTCGATGCCCGAGCGATAGACCTCGGTGGCATAGGCCGAATAGCTGAGGATCAGCGCCACGCCGCCCCAGAACAGGCCTTCCTTGGGCAGGCCTGGCAGGTTCAGCGCCGGAATGCCGAAGCCGAACAGCAGCACCAGCAGCAGCGCCGGCAGGCCGCGGAACAGATCGACATAGACGATGGCGAAGACGCGCAGCGGGGCGAACCAGGGGCCACCCATGGCGCGGAAAATCGCCAGCACCAGGGCCCAGATGCCGATGCAGACGAGGCTGATCAGCCAGATCTGCAAGGAAACGAGGAAGCCGCGGGCGACGCCCGGCGCCGCTTCCAGCATCGCCTCGACGGAAAAGAACTGGTTCTGGATGCGCGGCCACTGCTCGGCCGAGCCCACGAAATAGGCGATGGCGCCGAACACCACCACGACGCTGACCAAACTAATAAGGACCGGCGCGAGCCGGTCCTTGAGAGCGATCTGCCGGCGTCCCTTGCCGGGTCGTCGTGTCATTGCGTGATCTCGGGAATGCTCGGATCGGCGATCAGGTACTTCTTGGCCAGCTCGTCGATCACACCCTTGGACTTGAGCGCGGCGAGGCCTTCGTTGATCCACGGCACGATCGGGTTCTCGTAGGCGAAGAGCAGGCCGAGGCCCTCGTCCTTGGGGTCCTTGGGCAGGATCGCGGTGATCTTGGCCTCCGGTACCTGGCAGCACGTGGCATAGAGCGCCGTCGGCAGCGCCGCGACGGTGGCGTCGATCTGGCCGCCCTGCAGGGCCTGGAACACCCCCGCCTGGTCGTCGAACACGGCCGCATCGGCAATGCCGAGCACGTTGGTCACGTAGTCGAAATCGGTGGTGCCGACGGCGACGCCCCACTTGGCCGCCTTGAGGTCGGCAAAGCTCTTGGCGCTGGCGACGGTCGAAGCCGGCAGCGCGATCACCGCCTTGTCGGACTGGTAGTAGACGTCCGAGAAGGTCGCGACCTTGGCGCGCTCCGGCGTCACCGAGATCTGCTGGATCGAGAAATCATAGGCCTTCGGGCCGGGCGCGATGGCGCCGTCGAAGGTCACGTCGACCCAGACCACGTCTTCCTTCTTGAAGCCGAGTTCGGCAGCCAGCGCATAGACCAGAGCCGCTTCAAAACCTTCGCCGGCTTCCGGGTTGTTGTCGAGCACCCATGGTGGATAGCTCGGCTCGGAGGTCGAGACGGTGAGCTTGCCCGGCGTGAACAGCCTGGGGTCGTTCGGAGTCTTTTCCTGCGCCAGCACCGGCGTGACGACCATCGCCATCACAGCCAGCAGCGCAACAGTCAGCATATTGTGCTTGTGAGCCATCTTCACTCTCGTGTTTCCGCTCGGCGATGAACGAAAAGCCCCCGTTCCACCAAGCCCCGCGGGGGAATTTAGCGACAATCCTGAGGAGCGCCAGCCATAGAATTGCAAGGATTCGGGATGGCGGGAAAGTTCGTTGCAGTTGCAATGGGTTAGGTGGAATGGGGTGAGGAGCTACCGGACTGTCGGCTCCCCTCCCCCTTGAGGGGAGGGG
>JAEUMC010000961.1 GCA_016793415.1 Devosia sp.
AAGGGACCAAGCCTCCACATTCTTGGGGTAAAATGATGAGCGACGACGCAGCCGGTTCGGCGACTGCTGAGACTGGATTGAAGGGGGCGGCCACCGATGTCGCGAGCTTCGAGGAAGATCGCAAGGGCATAGTCCGCACCATCCAGGGCATCCTGCACGAGTATCCGACGCTCATTCCGTTGATCGTGCTCGTCGTCGGCACTGTGATCTTTGCCATCGCCGCACCCGGCAAGTTTCTCTCGCCGCTGAACCTTTCGGTGGTGCTGCAGCAGGTGACGATCGTTGCCATCCTCGGCATGGCGCAGACCCTCGTCATCCTCACCGCCGGTATCGACCTCAGCGTCGGGCTGATCATGATCCTGTGTTCGGTGGTGATGGGCCGTACTGCCGTCGCCTACGGCGTTCCGGTATGGATCGCCTTCCCGCTCGGGCTGCTGGCTGGGCTGGCCTGCGGGTTTCTCAACGGCCTCTTGGTCACCGCGTTGCGGTTGCCGCCGTTCATCGTGACGCTGGGCACCTGGAGCATTTTCGGGGCGCTCAACACCTTCTATTCCAACAGCGAGACCATCCGCTCGCAGGATATGGAAGCGGCAGCGCCGTTCCTCTTATGGCTCGGAAAACTGTTCAAGCTCTACGATATCGGGCTGTTCTTCGGGCTCGATCTGCCGTGGCTGCGCGGCTGGGTGGTCACCTACGGCTCAGTGCTGATGATCGTGCTCGCCATCGTCCTGAGCTACATCCTGGGACGCACTGCTTTCGGCCGGCATGTCTACGCCACCGGCGACGACCCCGACGCGGCGCGGCTCTCCGGTATCAACACCAATCGCGTGCTGCTTGCCGTCTACGCGCTGGCTGGGCTGATCTGCGCCATCGCCGCCTGGGTGCTGATCGGCCGCATCGGCGGGGTCAGCCCGCAGGCCGGCCAGACCGCCAACCTCGACTCGATCACCGCCGTGGTGATCGGCGGCACGAGTCTGTTCGGCGGGCGCGGCTCGATCATCGGCACGTTGTTCGGCGCCTTGATCGTGGGCGTGTTCCGCAATGGCCTGGCGCTCTCCGGGCTTGCGTTGCTGTGGCAGGATTTCGCGGTCGGCGTGCTGATCATCGTCGCCGTCACCATCGACCAGTGGATCAGGAAGATCTCGGCATGAGCGACATGACCAACATGAGCGTGCCGGCGGGCAATGCCGGAGACATCGTCCTCGAGGGACGGGGGCTCAACAAGCGCTATGGCCGCGTCGTGGCGCTCGACAATGCCGACTTCGACCTGCGCCGCAACGAGATCCTTGCGGTGATCGGCGACAATGGCGCCGGCAAATCGACGCTGATCAAGGCGCTGTGCGGCGCGGTGATCCCTGACGGCGGCCAGATCCTGCTCGATGGCCAGCCGGTGCATTTCAAATCGCCGATGGACGCGCGCAATGCCGGGATCGAGACGGTCTACCAGAACCTGGCGCTCTCGCCCGCACTGTCGATCGCCGACAACATGTTTCTCGGCCGCGAAATCCGCGCCGCCGGAGCGATGGGGCGCTTCCTGCGCAAGCTCGACCGCGCGGCGATGCAGAAGAAGGCGCGCGAGGC
>JAEUMC010000967.1 GCA_016793415.1 Devosia sp.
GAAGGCTTCATGCAGTTCGCCAACGCCATCACCCTGCTCATCCTCGTGATCTGCCTTGTTGCTTCGCTCGTCGCCCAGCTGCTGCAGTCGCGCGTCCAGAAATGGAAAGACTCATGACCGACCATCCCGCCGACGCCATCAAGATCGACGGACTCGTCAAGAAGTTCGGCGCCTTTACCGCCGTCGACCATGTCGACATCGCCGTGCCGAAAGGCTCGTTCCTCGTGCTGGTCGGCCCCTCGGGTTGCGGCAAGTCCACCCTGCTGCGCATGCTGGCCGGACTTGATGCGCCGACCGAAGGCAGCATCGGCTTTCTGGGCAAGACCGTATCCAGCGGCGCCGGCGGGGTGGTGGCCGACCCGCGACAGCGCAACGCCGGCCTGGTGTTCCAGAGCTACGCCCTGTGGCCCCACATGACCGTGGCCAACAACATCGCCTGGCCGCTGAAGGTGGCCAACTGGAAACGCGAGGAGCGCGAGGCCCGGGTGAGCGAGGTGCTGGCCCTGCTGGGCATCGGCGCCCTGCGGGACCGTTATCCGGCCGAGATCTCGGGCGGTCAGCAGCAGCGCGTCGCCATCGCCCGCACCATCGCGCCAAAGCCGTCAATCCTGCTGTTCGACGAGCCGCTGTCCAATCTCGACGCCAAGCTGCGCATCGAGATGCGCAGCGAACTGATGCGCATCCACCGGGCCACCGAAGCCACGTCGGTCTATGTCACGCACGACCAGGTCGAGGCGATGACCATGGCGACCCATGTGGCTGTGCTCAACAATGGCCGGGTCGAGCAGTTCGGCGCGCCGATCGAGCTGCTGCGGCAACCGGCGACGACCTTCGTCGCGACGTTCCTCGGCACGCCGCCCGCCAACCTGATCCCGGTGTCGCGGAGCGGAGATGCGCTGATGTTCGGCGAGCTCAACCTGGCGCCGGCGAGCCTCGCGCCTGGGCTGGAAACGGCGCAATTGCTGTATCGAGCCCAGGATGTCGCCATCGGCTCGGTGCCGGGCCGCCCGACCGTCGGGGCGGTGTTTTCCGAGGCTGCGCCGATCGCCGGGCAAACCATGGTCACCGCGATGATCGGAGCCTTGCGCGTTACCGGCATGGCCGAAGGCTATTTTAGCGCCAGGCCGGGTGATCCGATCGAAGTCTCCTTCCTGCGCGATCCGGACGCCACGTTCACCACCAGCGGCGCGAGGGTTGCACGATGAGGCTGATCCTGTTGCGGCACGGGGAAACCGAGTGGAATGCCGAGCAGCGCCTGCAGGGGCAGGACAATTCCGCGCTGTCCGAGCGCGGGATCCAGCAGGCCTTGCGGTTCGTCGGCTTTGCGCGGGCGCTGCGCCCGTATCGCGTGGTGGCGTCCGATCTTGGCCGCACGCGACACACCGCCGAACTGATCGGCCACGGTGACTGTCCGTCTGATCCGCGCCTGCGCGAGCTGGACATGGGCGAGTGGACAGGTCGCCGGAAGCCCGACCTGATCGCCGGGCAGGCCGAAAACTATCACGCCTGGCGGGCCGGCAGCTTCACCCCGGCCCGCGCCGAGACCTGGGCGGGCTTTCGTGCCCGGATTTCCGACGGCATCCGTCACTGGCTGGGGAACGGCGATGGCGACGTGCTGGCGGTGGTGCATGGCGGCGTGATCCGCGCCGCCTGCCACGAGTTCCTCGGCCTGCCGCCGTCGCGCGTCATCCCGGTGACACCGGGCACCGCGACGATCCTCAGCTTCAGCGACGGGCAGACCGAGACGGCGCAACTCGAGGGCTCCAATC
>JAEUMC010000972.1 GCA_016793415.1 Devosia sp.
ACCTGCGGGTAGCTCAGGTGATGCGGCGCTTCGAGCACGGCGCGCGGCGTCTCGATGCTGCCGTCGGCGCGGCACTCGGCCACCGAGATGATGCCGCGGCCCAGCGCATAGGGGTATTCCTCGACGAACAGATAGAGCCGGTCCTGCCACTCGAAGACGAACGGATCGGCATAAAAGCGCTGCCCGTCATCGGCGAGCTCGGTGAACGGTCGGGCCGGTGGCGGGGCAATGGCCTCGATCCCCGGCCCTTCGATCAGCCGATATGCCGTGCGCCAATAGAATGGCCGCTCGCCGCGGAGCCGGTGCAGGGCCCGCTGGCCGAGCCCGGCCAGGAGGTGCGGCAGGTAGCGCCACAGCAGCTCCCGTCCATCGCGCTGCGCCACCGGCGGCACCGGTTCGGCCAGCGGCAGCAGCCGGCCGGCAGCAAAGCGCGTGACGCAGCTTTCGATCAATGTCACTGCCCCGGCGAGCAGGTCCGAGGCGGCCCGGCTGAGCCAGACGCGGTCGCCGAGCATCGGTCGCCCCTCGGCCACGGCGACGCCGTTGAGCCGCGCCGTGAGGGTTGGGCGCAAGCCGCCTGCCAGCATCGCGGCAAGGCCGGCGGCCAGGTCGCGCTGGCCGTCGAAATCCACCGTCAGCACCGGGGCATGGCCCTGGGCGTGGCGGCCGGTGAGGTCGATGGTGAGATCGTGCTTGCCCACCGCCGGCGTCTCGACCACGGGCGCAGCCGGTCGCGCCAGGGAACGTGGCGCACGCGCCTGCTCGAGCCGCAGCAACAGATCCAGCGCCGCCGCTCGCGAACCGCTGCTCGCCACCGGCCGCACGGCAATGCGATGCCCGGCAGCAGCAAGTCGGGAAAGTAATTCCACCTGCCAGAGTCGCACGTTGGAAGCTTCGACAATGATTAAAATTGTAATCAAATTGCTACTTCCGCGATCCTGCCTCGGCCGCGGCCTGTAGCGCACAGCATCGCGGTGTACAAACGACGAAGCGCATCTGGGTAAACGCCATTTCGGTATTAATCATAGCTTAAGAGTTAAGGCGACCACGAGGCAGAGTCGGGAGTATGTGCTGCAGCATCAACGCGTAGGTGACGCGTGACATTTCGTAGTGCGGTGCGACATGAATTTCCACTCCCCTCCTGAACGTCCCCGGCGGCAGCGGCTGCTGATCGTCTTCGGCACCCGTCCCGAAGCGCTCAAGTGCTTCCCGGTGGCGCAGGCGGCGCTCCAGAGCCCGCATTTCGACACCCAGATCTGCGTCACCGCCCAGCATCGCGAGATGGTCGACCAGGTGATCGCCCTCACCGGCATGCCGGTCGATTACGACCTCAACGTCATGTCGGCGGGCCAGACGCTGTTCGATGTGACATCGAAAGTGCTGCTCGGCATGGCCGAGGTGCTCGACCAGGCCAAACCCGACATCGTCATGGTGCAGGGCGACACCACCACCGCCATGACCGCGGCGCTCGCCGCCTTCTACAAGCGCATTCCGGTGGCCCATATCGAGGCGGGCCTGCGCAGCCACAATATCGACAGTCCGTTCCCCGAGGAGCTGAACCGGCTGATCGCCGGCAACATCGCCACCTGGCATTTCGCCCCCACGGCCGAAGCGCGCGAGAACCTGATTGCCGAGGGCAAGGACCCCTCGCGCATCTTCGTCACCGGCAACACGGTGATCGACACGCTGCTGCACTTTTCCAGCGCACTCGACGATGACCGGTCGCTCAGCGCCGAGCTCGCCGCGCGCTTCCCGTTTCTTGATTCAACGAGGAAGCTGATCCTCGTAACCGGCCACCGGCGCGAGAATTTCGACGGCGGCATCGAGCGCATCTGCACGGCGCTGAAGGTGCTGGCGACGCGCGGCGACGTGCAGATCGTCTACCCGGTGCACCCGAACCCCAACGTGCGCGGCGTCGTCGGCGCGGCGCTCGAGGGAGTGCCCAACATCCACCTGATCGACCCGCAGGATTACCTGCCGTTCCTCTACCTGCAGAAGCAGAGCTACCTGGTGCTGACCGATAGCGGCGGCGTGCAGGAAGAGGCCCCCTCGCTCGGCAAGCCCGTACTTGTCATGCGCGAGAATACCGAACGTCCC
>JAEUMC010000993.1 GCA_016793415.1 Devosia sp.
CGCCTATTCAGCGCGGCCTTACCACCGTAAAGGTGATCTGCTTTCGCACCACAAAGCCGAGCTTCTCGTAGAGCGCGATTGCACTCTCATTCTCGGTCTTCACGTGCAGGAATGGCACCCGCCCATCGGCAGCAATCAGGCCCGAGACATGGGCGACCAGCGCCTTGGCCAGCCCCCTGCCCCGGAATTCCGGCCAGGTACAGACCGCGCTCACTTCGGTCAGGTTGCCGAGCCGCATCCGCTCGCCGGTCATCGCCATCAACCGCCCGTCGGCCGCGCGCAGCCCGAAATAGCGCCCCATGCCGAGCGTGCCGGCGCGAAACGGCCCCGGCTCCGTCGCCGTCGCCAACTCGAGTGCTGCTTCCGCATCCGCCGCCGTCAGCGGCACCGGCACCAGCTCGGGCGCGACTGGCGGCGTTTCGCACACCATCTGGAACACCGGCACCGCCTGCAGCAGCTCCCAGTCGGCGGGCAAGTCGAACTGCCGCGCCGACACCAGCCCAACTGCCTCTTCCGGTCCGACCAGAGGACGCAGCTCGGCGAACGCTGCAGCGTCGTAGCGCGCGAGGCCGCCGATCGGCGACAGCTCGTTCCGGTAACGCGCCGCGGCGCCGTTGCGCTGGCCCAGGGCCGCATGGTCGGTGGTGAGGGCATGCCATGCCGGATCGTCGAGCACGGAGAAGTCGGTCATTCGAAACGTCCTTTGTATTCGCGCCACGCCTCTAGCATCCTGTCCGCGACTCCCCAACTGCCGGCATTCATCGGCAATTCAGCGCCTTCGGCTAGAACGGACAAAACCTCGGGGATTCCTCATGCTTCGCTTCGCTGCCGCAGCCGTGCTCTGCCTCGCCGCCACGCCATCCTTCGCCCAGATGGTGACCATCAGCCCCGAGCAGATCGGCCAGATCTTCTGCATCTCGCGGCTCGGCAACGACATGGCGCCTGTCGCAGGGTTGTTGACGGCCGGGCTCACGGCGGCGATCGCCGAAGCCGAGGCGAAGAACGACGCCATCCAGCAGGCGCACCCCGACGAAAAGCCGCCGCTCGGTGATGGCATTCCGTGGCAGGCCTTCCCCGACTACGCGGCCGAATGCAAGGTGGGCGCCGTCACCCTCGAGGCCGACCGCGCCACCGTCGAGATCGCCTATGGCTTCCCCGACTATCCGGATGCCGGTTTCACCGACCACCTGCAGCTGATCCTCGTCGCCCAGCCGAACCTGGGCGAGCCGCTCTGGCGCATCGAGAACCTGAGCTACGCCAACCAGGGCGACCTCCGTTCGGTGCTGGTTTCGGCGTTCGCGAACTAGTGCCTCCCCGCGTTGTCTTCGGCCTTGACGCCCCGCGCGCAAAGGCGCATTGCGGCTGATGTTCCGGGCGCTTCGCACCCGGACCTTCATCAAGGACTGAAAATGAACCCCGACAGTCGAAGTCGACCTTCGATCTTGCCGGCGCTCTAGGCTCCCGAGGCAGGTGGCCGGGCGCGCCGGCCCGGCTATCTAGTGGAGCCCCGTCATGCTGCGTGCCTATGTAAGAGAAGGCGACCGCCTCGTTCCCACCGACTTCGATCCCGCCGCCGGCACCCAGCTGACCGGAGCGGTCTGGTACTCGCTTACCGACCCGACGCGCGAAGAGGATAAATTCGTCGAGGCCTGCCTCGGCATCGACATCCCGACCCGCCGCGAGATGCAGGACATCGAGCCCTCCGCCCGCCTCTACAGCGAGGAAGGGGCCGAGTTCATGACCATCACCGCCCTGATCGAGGACGAGGCCGGCCAGGTGGTCAAAACCCCGATCACCTTCGTGCTGCGCAACGATCAGCTGGTCACCGTGCGCTATGCCGATCCAAAACCGTTCCGGCTCTACGAGCGCCTGGTTTCCCGCCCTACTGCCGGCGAGGTCGGCGGCGAACGGGTAATGATCGGCCTGCTCGAGTCCTTCATCGATCGCCTGGCGCAACTGCTCGAGAACACCGGCGACGGCATCGACCAGATTTCGCGCGAGGTGTTCGGCAACAAATCCACCAAGCCCACCCGCAAGACCCGCGACCTGCAGTCGCTGATCGAGCGCATCGGCAAGAAGGGCGACGTCCTGACGCTCGCCCGCGAAAGCCTGGTCTCGATCAGCCGGCTGGTGAGCTTTCACCAGTCGAGCGGCTCGGAGAACCAGAAATCGGTGCGCGAGCGCAAGCAGGAGATCAAGGTGCTGCAGCGCGATGCCGCCGCGCTCAGCGACCATGCCACCTTCCTCTCCGACAAGATCACCTTCCTGCTCGATGCGACGCTCGGACTGATCAACCTCGAGCAGAACCAGATCATCAAGATCTTCTCGGTGGCTGCCGTGGTGTTCCTGCCGCCGACCCTCGTCGCCTCGATCTACGGCATGAACTTCCAGTTCATGCCCGAGCTGAGCTGGCCCCTGGGCTATCCATTCGCGCTGGGGCTCATGGTCCTGTCGGCGGCGGTGCCCTACCTGTTCTTCAAGCGAAGCGGCTGGCTCTGAGCCGCTGCGGATTCGCCCGCCGAACTGACAAAAAACTGTCACAATCAAGCACTTGGCGTCGCATTCACATCGGCGTGCGACGCCACGACGCACGCCGAAAATCGCAATACACGAGCAAACTCATCGACTTAACAGCCATGCAGAAAACGCATGCCCCTCATTCGATACTCCTCGGTTGCTGGGTCGGCATCCAGCCCATATATCCCCGCTCGACAGCAGCTGAGCGCATCTCCCTCCTCCTCCTCGCGCTCGTTGTTTGTTCCTCCCTGCAGCCGGCAACGGCTGCTACTCGGCCCCGCTCTCCCCTCGAGCGGGGCCTTGTTTTTTCTACCCCAGCGATCGCTCGAACCAGCTGCTCAAACCGGCAGGTGGTTGACGCATGCGTCACGGCAGCATGGCTGACCTATGCCTGCACAAACTGCATAGCTGGCATGTTGAGGTCTGCATTGTGGACCAAACGGTCAAAGTGCATATTGTGACTGTCGATGTGAGCCGCACCGTATCCTCCTCCCTCGGTCCTGCTCTGCGACACCGGTCCGAAGTCGTATCCTCCTCCCTCGACTTAGGACCATCGGCAAATGGCGTATCCTCCTCCCTCGTCCATTTGCCACCACTTTCGATTTGGACTTCGGTCCTTTTCATTGGGCCCCATCTTCGGATGGGGCCTCTTTTTTTTGCTTTGCATCATCTGTGGCCGCAGGACGCCTCGCGCCCAGCGCATGGCTGACGTTCCGACTTGGCGATTGTTCCGCAGCGCGGTCTCCCCGATAGTCATCTCAACGAATTGCAGCCGCTCCTCCTCCCTGGCTGCGCTTCGATGGGTCGCCCGCTTCGGCGAGCCGGCCTTTGAGGCTCCGCTCATCCCCTCGAGCGGAGCCTTTTTCTTTTGGCGCTCCGGTTGTTCGTCGCCTCAGCCGCGTTACGGTACGCACCCAACGCGAGATCGCTCATGACCATCCCAACTGTCCGCTTCCCGTCCGGCAACGCCGTGCCCGCCCTCGGCCAGGGCACCTGGCGCATGGGTGAGGATCGCCGTCGTCACGCCGACGAAGTAACGGCGCTGCGCCGCGGCATCGAGCTGGGCATGACCTTGATCGATACCGCCGAGATGTACGGCGATGGCGGCGCCGAACTGGTAGTCGCCGAAGCGATCAGGGGGCGCCGCGACGAGGTGCAACTGGTCAGTAAGGTCCTGCCCTACAATGCCAGCCGCAGCGGCACCATCGCCGCCTGCGAGCGCAGCCTCAAGCGCCTCGGCACCGACCATATCGAGCTCTACCTGCTGCATTGGCGCGGCCGGTATCCGCTCGCCGAAACCGTCGAGGCTTTCGAGACCCTGCAACGTTCGGGCGCCATCGGCGCCTAGGGCGTCTCCAACTTCGATGTCGATGACATGGAGGAGCTGCTGTCCGTCCCCGGCGGGAAGGCCTGCGCCACCAACCAGGTCCTCTACAATCTCGCCGCGCGCGGCATCGAGTACGACCTGCTCGGATGGTCGGCCGAGCACGCCATGCCGATCATGGCCTATTCACCGCTCGGCAACGACAACCGCATGCTCCACCACCCTGAGCTCAACCGCATCGCGAGGGCCCGCGGGGCCACGGCCGCCCAGGTCGCCCTCGCCTTCGTGCTGGCCCGGCCCGGCGTCGTCGCCATCCCCAAGGCCACCGGGCTCGACCACGTCACCGAGAACCGGGCAGCAGCAGAATTGACGCTCACCGCCGAAGAACACGCCGCGCTCGATGCAGCCTTCCCACCGCCGCGCCGCAAGCAGGCGTTGGAGATGATCTGAAGGCGTGGCTCAGGGGGGAACCGCCGGCCTCTCGGTGCTCAATCTCTACCCGGCATTTCCTGCCGCCCTGCCCGTTTCGTCCCCGCCAAACGCCCGGATTCCCGCCACTCCGCACTGGCACGCCGCCTGCATGGTATCGCGCGACCGCCCGGAGGCACCCATGAGCAGCGTCGGCACCGCGACCAGCACCAGTTCCCTCAGCTACGCGCAGATCATCGCCAATGCGCAGAAGGCACAGCAGCAGGCGCTGACCAATCCGCCGGCCACCTCCAGCACCGATTCCGGCGCCACCAACGTCACGCTGTCCGACGCGGCCAAAGCGGCGCTCAGCACCATCAAGGATTTTGCCACCGTCACCACCGAAGCACGCGCCACGCTAGACAAGCTGCTCGCCGACGCCAAGCTGACCAGCCCGCTGAAGGATGGCAAGCTCGCCCTTGATCTCAGCAAGGTCGATCGGCGCGAGCTTTATGCGATGAGCACCAATTCCAACCAGTTGTTCAGTGTCGACGAGCAGAAGGCGGCCGCCATCGAGCTGATGAACCGCTTCGACCAGGCCATGGCAGGCCCCACCGCGGTCGGTCGCGTCACCGGCAGCGTCAAGGGTCTCTACGTCGCCGCCCTCGCCTATTTCGATGCCATGGGGCCCGAGGAGAAGGCCTCGGCCGCCTATGCCGACCAGCGCGCCGCACTGGAGGAGATGCTCAAGCGGATCGAGGCCAAACCTTCGACTCTCCCCGGCGCCGTGCCCAACGATCCGATCAATGCCTATATGGAGCGCCTCGCCGGTGGCGAGACCGGCAAGCCGCGCGATATCAAGGATGTCGCCGGCGATGCCCGCGCCACGCTCGATGCGCAGTACAAGGCCAGCGGCAGTTCCAAGCCCGACTATTCCGAGTTCGACAGCCGCTCGCTGGCCTCGGTGGCGCTCAACTCCAACGGCAAGTTCTCGTTGTCCGAAGTGCGCGCCGCCTCGATGGAAATGCGCTCGCGCTCCGGCGCCGCGCTGCTGCAGGGCCTCAAATCCGCCGGGTCGGGCAATGCCGCGGGCTTCGCCCAGAACGTCATCTCGCTCTACGGCGCGATGAGCAGCGAAGAACGCGCCGCCGCCGGCTGGTCGGAAAATCTCTATGCCGCAGCCGTCGCCAACTACCAGACCGCCAGCAAGCTCGGCTCGCTGCTGAACCAGGCGACGGGATCGTCGGCGTTTGGTGGCAACGAGGGTGGGTCGATGAGTTTGATGGATTATCTCTGAGCCGACTGAAGCAGACGGCCCGTCTCTATCGGTAGTGACCTCGCGCAAACCCATCCAGCGCCGCGGTGATCGCCTCCGGCATCCCGGCGTCGCCGGCCGAGTGCCCTGCCCCGTCGATCACCACCAGCTTCGCCTCCGGCCAGGCCTTCGCCAGTTCCCATGCCGTGACCAGCGGCCCCTGCAGGTCGAGCCGCCCCTGCACCAGCACGCCCGGAATACCGCGCAGCCGATGGGCATTGGCCAGCAGGTGCCCCTCGTCCATCCACGCTGCGTGCCGGAACACATGCGTAACGATCCGGCTACGCGCCAGGAGCCGCGCCGGATCGACGCCATCGGA
>JAEUMC010000132.1 GCA_016793415.1 Devosia sp.
CCCCTCACCCTGACCCTCTCCCCAGAGGGGAGAGGGGACGCGAGACGGCCGGGCCGGCTTCACCCTGTTAGCAGGTGGGGAACAGGTGTGTTCGCCTCCGCGCTGCCGGCCACACAAGTGTTTCACGTGGAACCTGTGGCCTAAGCCGCTGATTCGACTACCGTTCCGCCGCCATGGCGCATACCGCCAGCAGCGCCCGGCGGCTCAAAGTATCCGCCAATCCGTAGCGCTTGCGGCTGTCGGCGACGGCCAGTTGCAGGCGGTCGAGCGCGGCGCTGAGCGCATCGTCGGTCCAGAGGCGGAGTTGGCGCTCGATGGCGGAGCGGCGGGAGAAGTGTGGCTTGGGGCGGGCGTTGTCCAACACGGCGCCTGGCGACTTGCCGCCGTCGACCTCGACGCGCCAGCGCCGCAGTGTGGTGAAATGGCTGAGCGCGCTGGCGAGGATCTGCTGCGCGTTGACGCTCTGGGCGATCGCCCGCTCGAGCGCAGTATCGAGGTTGGCGGCGTGGCCGGTGCCGGTGGCGTCGACCACCTCGTCGAGCACCAGCGCCGCGTTGTCGGCGGACAGCGTCAGGATGTCTTCGCGGGTCAGGAGCTTGGTGTCGGCGGCGAACAGCACCAGCTTTTCCAGCTCGCGCCGGGTAATCTCGCGGTCGTTGCCCAGGCTGTCGCGCAGCGCGGCGATAGCGTCCTGGTCGGCGCGGATACCGGCCTTGGAAAAGGTTTCGGAGATCAGCCGGCCGAGCGATTCGTCGTTGTCGGGGTAGCAGGGCAGGGCACGTCCGAGCTTCGCCGCCTCGACCAGGGCGCGTAGCGGGTCTTTGGGCGTGAGGTTGCCGGCCTCGAGGATGATGATGGCGCCGGGATCATCGCGCAACTCAGTGAGCGGCATGACCAGCGACTTGCCGGCGCCACGCACCCGGATCACCCGCCGATCGCCGAACAGCGAAGTGGTCTTGGCCTCGACGGCGAGACGGGACGGATCGGCGTCGAGCTCGGCGCCGTCGAGCACCACCAGGTTCATGCTGTCGGCATCGTTGCCGGCATAGCGCCGGGCCAGCCGCTGCCCGGTCTCGCGAACGAGGCCGGTATCCGGGCCATAGGCGAGGATGATGCCGGCTTCGAGATCAGGGCGATCGACGAAGCGGGAAACCTCGTGCGCCTTCAGCGCCCCCATCAGCCGGCCGACTGGGCGAGCGCGCCGAGCAGGGTGAGGCGAACCGTCTCGGCCAGCTCGCGCGCCGCGCGTTCGACGGCCTCGCGCTCGGCTTCGCTCGCGGCGAGCGCCTGGCTGTCGGTGGTATAGAGTGCTGCAGTTGACCGGCTGGTCGAGAGGATGACGGAGCCATCGGCGCCGATCAGTTCGATCTGCGCGGTCACCACCATCTCCCGCTGCTCGGACGGGCGAGCGACGTTGGAGCGGGTCAGTTTCCGGCCGGCATTGGAGGTAGTGATGCGGACGGTGGGGCTCGACGAGTCGCTCGCCTTGCCGAAGCGCAGCGCCAGCTCCTGATAGATGATCTGCTCGGCCCGGCTGTTGGGCTTGGCATAGTTCAGCGGATGCCGCTCGGTGCCGATGCCGCGTTCGCTATAGACCGGGGTGAGCCCGGTACAACCGGCGAGCGCCGTCGCGCCGAGCAGGCTCAGCGCGACAAAAGCGTTACGAAGCAATCGGTTAGATGACCACATTGACGATCCTGTCGGGGACGATCACCAGCTTCTTGGGCGGCTTGCCATCCAGCATGCGGGCAACCGCTTCGAGTGACAAGACCTCTTGCTCGACCAGCTCCTTGGCGGCGCCGACCGGCACGGTGATCTCGCCACGCCGCTTGCCGTTGACCTGCACGGGCAGGACCACCGTGGTATCGACCAGCAGCGACTGATCGGCCACCGGCCAGGGCGCATCGACGACGAGGCCGGTCTTGCCGAGCGCCGCCCAGCAGGTTTCGGCGAGATGCGGCATCATCGGCGCAACCAACTGAACGAGCCGCTCCACCGCCTCGCGGAAGGCGTCGCGCTGCGCCGGCGAAACGCTCGAGGCGACTGACTGCGAGAA
>JAEUMC010000236.1 GCA_016793415.1 Devosia sp.
GGGACGGCGAGGTGCTGATCAGGCTGCTCCACCGACAGACCCACAAGCTGCTCGAGCTTCACTCGCTCAACCCCCTCTATCCGCCGCGCGTCATCGAGATGAAGCAGATCGAGGGGATGGGTCGCATCGTCTGGGTCAGCCAGTGATGGACCAGCTCGAGATCATCCTGCCTGCGAGCGGCAGTGGGCCGGGCGTGCTGGTGATCCATCCGTGGTGGGGGCGCAACGAGACGGTCATGCATTACGGTCGACGGCTCGCCGAGCGCGGCTTCGTGGTCGGATTGGCCGATGCCTTCGACGGCCAGATCGTCACCGACCGCGACGCGGCGCAGGGGTTGCTGGAGCGCTACTGGCAAACCGCCCCTGCCCTGCTAGCCGACAGTTTCCGCAGCCTTGCCGCGCATCGCGCCGTGGTCGGCGGGGTCAGCGGGCTCGGCTTCTCATTCGGCGGCTTCCAGCTGCTGCAGCTGCAGGAGGAGCTGCCGCTCAGGCGCGTCGTCACCTACTACGCCGACCGCGAGGTGGCGCTGAAAGTTCCGGTGCTCGGCCATTTCGCCGAGACGGATCCCTTCGCCGACGATCAGGCGGGCATGATCAGCAAGCTCGAGGCCGCTGGACCGCCGAGCGCTGCCATCGTCTATCCCGGCACAACCCATTGGTTCGCCGAGGCGGACCGGCCGGAATACGACGCAGCCGCGGCAGAGGCGGCATTCGAGCGTTCGGTGGCGTTCCTGAGCGCCGTCTGACGGTTCACTCAGGCCGCAGTGACGAGTTTGCCAGCGAGGGCATCGGCGATCAGTTGACGCGTCTCGGCTACGCCATAGAGCGCGATGAACGAGCCGAAACGCGGGCCCTGGTCAGCGCCGAGCAGCACCTGGTAAATGGCGCCGAACCAATCGCGCAGCGGCTCGAAACTGTGCGCATTGCCGACCGCATAGACGATGTCCTGCAGTTCCTTGGCGTCGAGCGCCTCCTTGCCGGCCAGTTGATCGGCCAGGTCGGCCAGCGCGGCGCGCTCCTTGTCGGTGGGCGCGCGGAAGGTCTTGGTCGGCTTCACTTCGTCGTTGAAGTAGCGCACCGCATAGCCGGCGAGCCGGTCGAGCTCGGGGTTGGTGGTCGGCGTCTCGCCGGGCAGGCGGCGGGAGATGTAGTTCCACAGCGCCGACTTCTCGTGCGCGTTGGCGGCCGAGGCGAGGTTGAGCAGCAACCCGAAGGTGATCGGCATATCGACCACCGGGACTTTGCCCGAATGGATATGGAAGGCCGGGTTCTCCAGGGCCGCCGCCGCGTCCTGCCCGTTGTAGGACGCGACGTACTGGTAATACTCGTCCACGGCGCGCGGGATCACATCGAAATACAGGCGCTTGGCCACCCGCGGCTTCTGGAACATGTAGAGGCTGAGGCTCTCGGTGCCGGCATAGGTCAGCCACTCGTCGATGGTCAGTCCGTTGCCCTTCGACTTGGAAATCTTCTGGCCGAGGTCATCGAGGAACAGCTCGTAGACATAATGCTCGGGCGGCGTGCCGCCGAGAATGGCGCAGATCTTGTCGTAGATGTGCTGGTTGGTCTGGTGGTCCTTGCCGAACATCTCGAAATCGACGCCCAGCGCCGCCCAGCGCATGCCGAAATCCGGCTTCCACTGCAGCTTCACATGGCCGCCGGTGACCGGCAGGGTGGCGTCGCGGCCATCCTCGTCAACGAAGGTCACCGTGCCAGCCTTGGCGTCGACGTGCTTCATCGGCACGTAGAGCACGCGGCCCGAAATCGGCGAAATCGGCAGGAACGGCGAATAGGTCGCCTGCCGCTCCTCGCCGAGGCTCGGGAGCATCACGGCCATGATCTGGTCGTATCGTTCCGCGGCGCGCAGCAGCACTTCGTCGAAGCGGCCGGCCTTGTAATACTCGGTGGCGCTGGCGAACTCGTAGTTGAAGCCGAAAGTATCGAGGAAGCGCCGCAGCATGGTGTTGTTGTGGTCGCCAAAGCTCGGGTAATCACCGCCGAACGGGTTCGGCACCGAGGTCAGCGGCATCTGCAGATAGGGCTCGAGCGCGGCCCGGTCCGGCACGTTCTCCGGAATCTTGCGCATGCCGTCCATGTCGTCGGAGAAGCAGAGCAGACGGGTCGGAATCTCGTCGCGGGTCAACAGCCGGAAGGCGGTGCGGACCATGGTGGTGCGCGCCACTTCGCCGAAGGTGCCGATATGCGGCAGGCCCGAGGGACCGTAGCCGGTTTCGAACAGCACCTCCTTCAAGCCCAGCCGCTCGACCCGAGCCACCAGTTTCCGCGCTTCCTCGAATGGCCAGGCGCGCGCCGTCTGGGCGGCGTCGAAGAAGGCGGGATCAAGGGTCGGAAGCGGCGCGGGCACGGCAGGCCTCAGATGCTGAGTGGGGAGAAGGCGCTCAATTGCACCAGCCGGCTACGGGCGTCAATGGGAAGCGCCCTGCCCCACCTTGCCAAGCGCTGGTGCGGTGCCTAGTTATGCGGGACTTTCGATCAGGTCTTGCTTGTCGCGAGATCGAACCGGAAAAGTCTCAGAACTTTTCCTGATCACGCTCCAGAGGACCCGATGGCCATTTCCCTGCAGGACGCTCTCATCCACATCATGGTGGTCACCGCCTCGTCCGACGAAGGCATTTCCGATCACGAGCTCGATGTGATCGGCAACCTGGTGGTGCGCTCGCCGGTATTTGCCGATTTCGATTTCGAACGGCTCTCGGCGGTGGCCAACGCAGCAGTCGACAAGACCAACAGCGCCGGCCTCGATGCCGTGCTCGACGATGCCATCGCTGCCGTACCGAAGCGTCTGCACGACACCGCATATGCGCTGGCCGTCGAAGTCGCCGTGGTCGACGTGCAGTTGCCGCAGGAAGAACTGCGCCTGCTCGAGAT
>JAEUMC010000302.1 GCA_016793415.1 Devosia sp.
GATCAGAACGATGGTCTTGGTCATTTTGGGTCACTCCTTGTTTCCGACGAACCCTTGTCCGCCGCGATGTGATGACCCTAAGCTCCCCCCACAAAGGCGACGATTGCCGCAACTGACATTGTCGGGGCCAGAAGTGACAAAGCACTGGCCGATCGAACCCTTCCAGCCAACGAACGATCGTGCGATGGGAAGCGGGACCGACGACGTGTGAGGGACCACGCCATGATCGACGAAGCAAGGCTTCTGGCCAGCCGCCACCAGGTGCTGCGCGAGGCGATCGACCCACGCCTGCCCGGCCTCTATCGCGGCAAGGTGCGCGATAATTACGATCTGCCGGATGGCCGTCGTGTCCTCGTCACCTCCGATCGCCTGTCGGCCTTCGACCGGGTGCTCTGCCATGTGCCGTTCAAGGGCCAGGTGCTGAACGGCATCGCCCGCTGGGCCTTCGAGCGGACCGCCGACCTCTGCCCCAACCATGTGCTGGACTATCCCGACCCGAACATCGTCGTCGGCCGGCGCCTTTCCATCCTGCCGGTGGAGATCGTGGTGCGCGGCTACCTCGCCGGCACCACCAGCACCTCGATCCTCACCATGTATCGTGCTGGTCGCCGCGAGATGTACGGCCAGACCCTGCCCGATGGTCTCGTCGACAACCAGGCACTTGCCACCCCGATCATTACCCCGACCAGCAAGGCCGCCGACGGGGCGCATGACGAGCCGCTGACGGCTGCCGAAATCCTCGAGCGCGGTCTGCTGAGCGAAGCGCTATGGCAGGAAGTGAGCGCGAAGGCGCTGGCCCTGTTCGCTCGGGGGCAGCAGCTGGCCGCCGAGCGCGGCCTGATCCTCGCCGACACCAAATACGAGTTCGGGCTCGACGCCGAGGGCACTCTCCGCCTTGCCGACGAGATCCATACCCCCGATTCGAGCCGTTACTGGCGGGCCGATACCTACCCGGAGCGCCTCGCCGCCGGACAACGGCCGCACAGCTTCGACAAGGACGTGATCCGCGAGTGGGTCGCCGCCCGCTGCGACCCCTATCGCGACACGATCCCGGAAATCCCCGAGGGGCTGATCTGGAAAACCGCCCTGACCTATGTCGAGGCCTATGAGCGGATCACCGGACGCAGGTTCGAGCCGCCAGCGCCTACCCCATCGATCGATGAGCGAGTGCTGGCGGCTCTCGCGGCTTTCCACCAGTGAGGCGCGAGCGCGCCCCTACATCGTGATCCCGCCATCCACCACGAAGTTCGAGCCCGTGGCGTAAGCACTCTCGTCGCTGGCGAGATAGACCAGCAGGTGCGCCATCTCTTCGGGCTGCGCCATGCGTCCCATCGGCTGGCGCGCGACGAACGTCTTCCACACCTCGTCGTGGTCGCCCAGCGCATGCGCCCGCTCGTGCAGCGACGGCGAGTCGACGCTGCCGGGGCAGATGGTGTTGGCCCGGATATTGTTCTTCATGTAGTCGAACGCCACCGACTTGGTGAAACCGATCACCGCCGCCTTCGACGACATGTAGCTCACCCGGTTCGGCACCCCCTTCATCGACGAGGCGACCGAGGCGACGTTGATGATGTTGGCCCCGCCCTGCGCGATGAAGGCCGGCAGGAACGCCTGGGTCAAGACGAACATCGGCGTCACGTTGATGTCGAAGCTGAGCTGCCACTCCTCCAGCGTCGTCGTGCCGAGCATCCCCTGATGCACCCAGCCGGCACCGTTGTAGAGCACGTTGACGCCCTTGTGCCGGGCCGCCGCCTCGCGCAGCGCCAGGTGGTCGGTGACATCGAGCGCGTAGGTCTCGTGCCCGGCCGAAATCGCCTTGAGCTCCTCACCCTTGCGCGCAATCCCGGCCGCATCGCGGTCGGTGGCGATCACCCGCGCCCCCTCGCGCGCAAAGGCAGTCGCCGCTGCTCCGCCGATACCGGCCGCCGCCGCGGTCATGAAGATCGTCTTCCCCTCGAGCCGTCCCATTTTCTCTCTTTCCGTCCAGTTGCTCGTGTGACCAAAGGCCAAGCCTCCGGTCGTTGTCCCAATCCATTGGTGTGGTACCATACCAGGGCTAGTTAGGGGACCCGCACTATGGATGACTTGACCTGGGAAGCATTGCTTCCTCCGATCTTTGCGTCTGCCGGCATCGACGCCAGCGGAACACTGGAGATCGCCCCGCTCACCGGCGGCGTTTCGTCCGATATTGTGCGCATCCGCCTCCCCGACGGCCGGCAATACTGCGCCAAGCGCGCCCTGTCGAAACTCAAGGTGGCGACCGACTGGCAGGCGCCGCTCGAGCGCAACCAGTATGAGGTGGCCTGGCTGCGCCGCGCCAATACGATCATCCCAGGCGCGGCCCCCGAAGTGGTCGGCGAAGACCGCGCCCACGGCATTGCGCTGCTCGAATACCTGCCGGCCGAGGATTATGTGCTGTGGAAGGCCGAGCTGCTGGCTGGCCGGGCCGACCCATCGGTCGCTACCGCAGTCGCCGACGCCCTCGGTCGCATCCATGCCGCGACACTCAACGACCGCACTGCCGCCGCGGAGTTCCCGACCGACCACCTGATCGACGCGCTGCGGCTCGACCCCTATCTGCGCTTCACCGCCGGTCGCCATCCCGAGCTCGCCGACCGCATCCTCGCCGTGCTCGCAACGACCGCGAATACCCGGCAGGCGCTGGTGCATGGCGACGTCAGCCCCAAGAATATCCTCATTTCGAAGCGCGACGGTCATCCGGTGCTGCTCGATGCTGAATGCGCCTGGTACGGCGACCCCGCCTTCGACGCCGCCTTCTGCCTCAACCACCTGGTGCTGAAATCCATCCACCTCCCGGCGTTGCGGAACAACCTGCTCGATCAGGCGGCGGCTTTCGCCAACACCTGGCTCGGGCATTTTCCAACCGAGTTGCGGGCCGGCATTGAGGCCCGGGTCGCCGCCTTGCTGCCCTGCCTGATGCTGGCGCGCGTCGACGGCAAGTCGCCGGTCGAGTATCTCAGCGAGGCCAATCGCCAGTTGGTACGCGACCGCGCCAGCCCGCACATCCGGCGCCCGCCGGCAGCCGTCGCCGCCCTCATCGCCGACCTTCGTTCCGAATAAGGTAGATAACTCGTTATGTCAGCTATCAAGTCCATTCTCGGCCGCCAGGTTTGGGACTCGCGGGGTCGTCCTACCGTCGAAGTCGAGGTCACACTCGAAAGCGGCGCGACTGGGCGCGCCATTGCCCCCTCCGGCGCCTCGACCGGCAGCCGCGAAGCGCTCGACAAGCGCGATGGCGGCAAACGCCTGGGCGGCTACGGCGTCAACGGAGCGCTGGCCGCGGTGAACGGCGAGATTGCGAGCCGCTTGAAGGGCCTCGATGCGCTGGACCAGGCTGGCGTCGACCATGCCATGATCGCCCTCGACGGTACCCCGCAGAAGACCCGGCTGGGCGGCAATG
>JAEUMC010000324.1 GCA_016793415.1 Devosia sp.
GCCGATCGAGGTTCACCCGGCCGAAATCGTCGTCGCCGACTGCCCCGATCATCGCGGCGCGGCCGCCAAGCCGCCCGCACTGATCGATGAAGATCGCCGGCGCCCCGCTGGGATAGGGCCCTACCAGCGGTTGCGCCGCCCGGAACCCCTTCCCCACGGTGGTCGCCACGATCTCGACCAGGATCTCGCCAATGCAGACGGTCGGCCCAAGCGCATCGGGAGACAGAACGTCGTGCAGCATTCGATACGGACCCGCTACTGGTGCGCCAAGGGAGCTACGATTGATGCCCGCGATCACCGGCAATGAGCAATAGCGTCAGCAGGTCGGCGCTCCGCACCGCGGCAAACGTCGAGTGCTGGTGGAGCACGTCAATGGAGGGGAACGGGGCAGCCGCTGATGGTATGGCTCTGTCCTGAGTATGACTAGCACCATGTCTGTTGCAAGCCCCGCCGCTGGGGTCGAGCAACCGGCCCCGCTTGCCAAGTATGGTGACCACTCTGCGCAGGAGGTCGACAACGTACGCTCAGCGTAGCTTCCCAATCAGATGGTGTATGCCTTTTCGAGGAGCCCTGCAGCTTCCCGCCATAATTTCCGGCCTGATGTGCGTCAACATATCCTGCTGCAAGGCGATGTCCCGAGCGCGAGGAGCGGCGGCGGAGAGTCGCTTCCTCTGATTGCTCATCTCATCACAGCGCTCGTGATGAGGCGGATCAGTTCCTCGTAATCCTTCGGCGCATTGGTTCCGCTGGCCTGCAGCATGTCGCCTGGATAGCCACCATTGGCGGTCGCACGCGCCAATTCGATTACGCATCGCGCTAGTTTAGCAATTGGCGAGGATGTGAAAGCGCCACCTGTCAAGCCGGATCGGCGCGCCGACGCCCGCGATCGACCGTGTCACCGGGAAATCTCGACGCGTATCCCTGCAGCCTCGATAGCGGGAGCGAGGGCCTCCGGTGGTGAACGATCGGTGACCAGCCAGTCGATCTCGTCCAACGGGCATATCCGTTCGAAGGCGGCACCGCCGAACTTCGTATGATCGAGCACCAGGATGCTGCTCTCGGCGTTCTCGATCATCTTTCGCTTAACCCACACCGTCGCCGGATTTAGGTCGCTGGGGCCGCTGGCATCGAGCCGGCTGGCGCTGATGATGCAATGCCGGACATGGAACTGCCCCAGATACTGCACCGTATCCGGACCACTGACGCCGCCGTCGTTGCGATCATAATCACCCGGGCATAGTCGAACCCGGATCGTGGGGTTTGTAGCGAGCGCCGTGGTGACGCCGATGCTGTTGGTGACCACCAGCAGGTCGTTGCGGTCGGCGGCCAACCGGCGGGCGACAAAGATGGTGGTCGAGCCGGAATCGATCATCACGCTGTCCCCATCGGCCACCAGGGCTGCCACGGCGGTGGCCATCGCGTTGCGTTCCGCTTCGTTGATGCCGTAGCGGTCGCTAAGTGGAGGCTCGCTCAATTGCAGCGTGCCGGTGGCGCCGCCATAGGTACGGCTGATCAGGCCGGCAGAACTCATTTCGTCGAGGTCTCGGCGGATGGTCTCCGTCGAAACCGCAAAGCTCGCAGCGAGCTCGTTGATGCGGATCGCCGGCGTCGCTCGCAACTGCGCCAGGATCGCGTGGTGCCGTTCCGGCTTGGAATTCTTGTGCTTGCGTGTCACGGCGAAGTCGCTCCGGAGCCTCCCCGCCAACTAGACCATCTGGCGAGCGGGGGCAATCCACCCGACTACGGCCGAGCGAACAGGCCTCCTTTGCCAACATGCATGTTCGTCAGGCCGCGCTCCTGATTGATCAGCCGCCAGTCGAGCAGCTTCTGCGCATAGTGCAGCAGCGTTGGGACATGCGCTGGGTCATTGGCGAGATTAACGCGTTCCTTTGGGTCGTTTGCGATGTCGAAGAGCAGCGGTGGCAGCGCCGCGAAGTGCACGTACTTGTAGCGGTTGTCGCGGACCACGGCGTAAGAGCACTTGTCCGACGGAATGCCTAACGCAGTCTCGACCGCCTGGCTGCGCACATTGCGGAAATCGTGCTCGAAGAACACGGCGTCGCGCCAGTCCCCCGGCCTTTCGCCGTAGATCAGCGGCAGCAACGAGGCTCCGTCGGCTGTGCGCGGGACCTCGAGCCCCAGCCATTGCAGCACTGTGGGCATCACGTCGATCGCCTCCGAAAAATCGTCGATCAGCGTGCCGCGCGTCGCATCGGCCTCGGAGCGGGGATCGTGGATTACCAATGGCAGATGGAACGAGGGATCGAAGTAGATTTCCTTGCCCCACACATAGTGCTCGCCAAGCATTTCGGCATGGTCGCTGGTGACCACGATCAATGTGCGTTCATACTGACCCGTATCCTTGAGGTGCTGGATGATGCGGCCGAGCTGGGTGTCGACCTCAGCAATGAGCCCGTAGTAGGTCGCCCGCATCTGTCGCACCTCAAGCTCGTCCATGCGGACCAGGTCCATCGGGTTGTGCTCGTCGAAGTTGCCCGGCCGCGCCACCTGCACCAACTCGTGCGCCAACAAGGGATGCTGGTTGCCTTCCAGCTCGGGCGTGGCGGCGCGCTCGGGGAAGTCAACGTCGGCGGGATGGACAGCTCCATTGTAGGGCTCCGGAGCGATGAAGGGCGGGTGCGGACGGAAGAACACGAAATGCGCGAACCATGGCTTGTTCTCCCGTACCAGCAGCCACTTCAGGAACTCGTCCGTGAGAAACGCCGTCTCGCTCTGCTCGGCCGGAAACACCGTGGGGATGTAGCGGAAGCCACGATCGGCGGGCTTGATGAAGTCCCTTCGTGGCCGGAAGACGTCGTCGCGTCCATTGGGCAGGTCGTAGCCGCGCGCGATCAGGTCGCTAACCCACTTGCCCATGTCCTCAGGCAGATGCATTGGCGTCGTGAACCCTGGCAGAACGCCTTCGTCATAAGCCGTCAGGGCCGGGTCGTTCGGATGCTTGCCGCGCGGGTCGGGCGTCGTGTCGGTGTAGCCAAACAGGGCAGGATCGTAGCCGGCCTTGCGAGCTTCCAGCGCAATATTGGTGTGACGGGCGTCGAGCGGAGTGCCGTTGCGCCCCGAACGGTGGTTCATCAGGTAGAGCCCCGTAAGCAGGCTCGTGCGCGACGGACCACACGGCGTGCACTGCCCGAAATGCCGCGTGAACGTCACCGACTCGCGCATCAGCGCGTCGAGGTTGGGGGTCTTCACGTTCTTGTGGCCCAGTGCGGATATGCAGTCTCCGCGCCATTGGTCGGCACAGATCAGCAGGATGTTGGGACGTTCGCTCATCGTTACGTTATCCGCTCCAGTTGGTTGTACATTCAAATAGATATGTGGTACTTACAACATTCGGGGCGTTGGAACACCCGCGGGAGATGTTGGTGTTGAGTGATGGACCTGAAGCGCCACGCCCACTGTCCGGTTTTCGCCTGGCCGATCGCCAGCGCGTGGTGGCTGTGCTGACCGACATAGACGACACGCTGACCGAAGGTGGGCGCCTGCCGGCTTCGTCCTACTCCGCAATGGAGCGGCTGCGAGCTTCGGGGCGGTTGGTGATCCCGGTGACGGGCCGCCCGGCCGGCTGGTGCGACATGATTGCGCGCCAGTGGCCGGTCGACGCGGTGGTGGGTGAAAACGGCGCCTTCTATTTCCGCTACGACGAACTCGAGCGGTGTATGCACCGCGTCTACGCCAAGCCTGCGGAAGAGCGGAGCATGGATCGGCAGAAGCTCGACGCCATTCGCGAGGACGTTCTGCGCGAGATCAAGGGCGTCGCCATCTCGGCCGACCAACCCTACCGTGAGGCCGATCTCGCCATCGACTTTTGCGAGGACGTGCCGCCGCTGCCGAAATCCGAGATCGGCAGAATTACCGAAATCTTCGCCCGCCACGGCGCCACGTCCAAGGTGTCTTCGATCCACGTCAACGGCTGGTTCGGCGGCTACGACAAACTGACGACAAGCATCAGACTGCTGCGCGACGCCTTCGGCATCGACGTCGAGCAGATGCGCGAGCGCGTGGTCTTCGCCGGCGACAGTCCCAACGATGCCCCGATGTTCGGCTTCTTCCCTAACGCGGTGGGCGTTGCCAACATCCGCCACTACCCAGGGCAATTCGCCGCGCACCCGCGCTGGGTGACGAGCGCCGACAGCGCAGCCGGCTTCGTCGAGTTGGCCCACCGATTGCTGTCGCTCGACTAGGTGCATCTCACCATTGGAGGGAGTCGGCGATGTAGGTCGGCCGGGCTCCCACCAGTTCCATTTCACGATCCAGTTCCTTGACGTCCAGGTCGCGGTGCACGCCGTGCCGCAGCACGAGCAGCGAGTGGTGCCCGCTCCGCTGCGCGCCCAGCACGTCGGTGCGCAGGTTGTCGCCTACCATCAGCACCTCGGTCAGAGCTGGCGTAACGGCGACGCGCAACCCCTCGACATAAATCGGCGGACATGGTTTGCCGAACTCGACCACTTTGCCGCCGCGCTGCTCGTACTGGCGCGCCAGCCAGCCCGGACCGAGCCGGATGACGCCGCGCAGCGGGTAGGTGACGTCGGAGTCGGCGCACAGCATCGGCAGCCCCCGCACTGCCGCACGGTCGAGCAGCGCTCCCAGTTCGCTGGCACGGTACTCGGCCTCGGTATCGACTGATATTGCAGCCGCCACGACCACGTCGGCATCATCGATGCTTTCGGTGCGCCCGGCAATATCGTGCACCCAGCTCGGACCATCCTTGGGGCAGAAGAAATAAGGCCGCCGTGCCGCCGTCGCCGGATCGGTGATGTGGCGCCAGGTGAGTTCGCCCGAGGTGACGATCGCGTCATAGCAGTCCCCGGTGACGCTGGCACGTCCCAGCCGGCCGGCGACGACATCGATGCGCGAAGGTGAATTGGTCATCACCACCACATAGAGCCCGGCCCGTCGCGCCGAGCGCAGCGCCTCCGCCGCCCCCGCGAATGCCTGATTGCCGTCGTGCAGCACGCCGTGCACGTCCACGAACAGGCAGCGATAGCTGGTGGCAAGGGTTTGCAGCGATACGTTCATCGGTTCCGTCCGGTACGGGGAAAGGTAAGGCGACGCTCGGGCGCCGCATTGATCTGCCTGCCAAGATGGAGGCGAATGCCGGTGAGTTCGCGCCGGTTGAACGCCATGCGCCAGCTCAACAGGCGCTGCGCCATGACCAACATTGTCCTGCTGTCGCCTGTGGCGCAGTCGTCCAACTCGTGCGGATCCTGCCCGACGTCGAACAACAATGGCGGCAGGCTGGCAAAGTGCACGTACTTGTGCGTTTCGGTCCGCACGACGGCGAGCCCGAGTTCGTCGACGCTCAACCCGAAATGCCGATCAGCGTCGTCATCGAGGATGGAGCGGAAGTCATACTCCCAATGCACCTCGTCGCGCCAACGGGCGGGCGCGGTACCCTCGACGAAGCCGCGTAGCGACCGGCCGTCACACTGCAGCGGAATCTCGACATCGAGATAGTCTAGGATGGTCGGCATCAGGTCGACGTGCTCGGTGAAGGCGTCGACGCGCCCGGCATGGGCGCCGGCTTCGGGCGCGCGGATGATCAGCGGGACGCGCACCGACGCGTCGTAGGGCGTCTCCTTGCCCCAGCACCAGTGGTCGCCCAGCATCTCGCCATGGTCCGAGGTGAAAACGATCAGCGTCCGCTGGTATTCGCCGGACTGCTTCAGGGCGTCGACAAGCCGGCCGATGTGGTGGTCGAGTTCGCTGACGAGACCGTAGTAGGTGGCGCGCGCCTGGCGCCAGGCCGGATTGTCGTTCGGATGCGGACCATCGAGCGGCAGCGCCGGGTTCATCTCCAGCCGGTCGAGGCGGAACGACATGAACGGATGCACTGCGGCCTCGTCGGCAAGGCTCGGCAGGGCGGCGAAATCAGGCACGTCCTCCAGCCGATACATATCGTGGTAGCCGTCTGGTGCAACGATAGGCGGATGCGGCCGCAGGTAGCTGAGATGCAGAAACCACGGCCGCCCCTCGAACTGCTGCATGAAGCGCAGCGCGCGATCGGTCGAATAGGCCGTGTCGGAATGCTCGGGCCGCAGGCGGATCGGCGCGAAACTCGGCCCCCGGTCGCGTGCCTCCGCCTCGAACCCATCTTGCTGCAGGTGCGGTCGCCGCCAGTTCTCGTAGCCGAGGTCCCTGAGGTGCAGCAGCCAATCGCTGTCCCGCGACGCCTGCTCGCTGCCGGGCGCATATTGCAAGATGCCGGGCAGCAACTCGGCAGAATGGCCGACGCGCGGGTCACGGGGGTGGAATCGGCGCGGGTCGAGGGTGGTGTCGGTATAACCGATGACCCATGGTTGGTATCCAGCCGTACGCGCCAGTTCGGCCAGATTGGTGAGGCCGCCATCGAGCGGCGTGCCGTTCTGCACCGAACGGTGGTTCATCTGGTACATGCCGGTGAGCAGCGATGTCCGGCTCGGCCCGCACGGCGGGCACTGGCCGAAATGCGAAGTGAACAGCGTTCCGTCGGCAGCAAGGGCATCGAGATGCGGCGTCCTGACGAGCGGATGCCCAGTCGCGGACAGGCAATCCGACCGTAACTGGTCGGCCGTGATCAGCAGCACATTCATCCTCTCGTCGGACACTACCGCCCCGCCGTTTCCTGGACCGGGCCGCGCAGATCGAGCGCGCCGCGCAGCTTGATCGTGTCGGTGTGATGGCAGGCAACACTGTGGTCGGCCTGGACCTCGCGCAATGGCGGCGGCTCGATGGCGCAAAGCTCGGTCGCGAAGCGACATCGGGTGCGAAAGCGGCAGCCGGAGGGCGGGTTGGCCGGATCGGGCCGCTCGCCCTCGAGCAGGATCGGCCGGCGCGGCGCATCGGGATCTGGTTCGGGCACTGCCGACATCAGCGCCTCGGTATAGGGATGGCGCGGCGTGAAGTAGACCTGCCGGGTCGGCCCGATCTCGACGATCTTGCCCAGATACATCACTGCGACGCGGTTGCAGATGTAGGCGACGGCGGCGAGATCGTGGGCGATGAACAGGTAGGTGAGCCCGAGGCTCTTCTGGAGGTCAGCGAGGAGGTTGAGGATTTGCGCCTGGATCGACACGTCGAGCGAGGAGATCGGTTCGTCGCAGACGACGAGGTCGGGCTTCAGCACCAGCGCCCGGGCGATGGCTATGCGCTGCCGCTGCCCGCCGCTGAACGCGTGCGGGAAGCGCCGGAGCTGGTCGACCGACAGGCCGCATTTGGTGGCAATGTCGACGACGCGGGCATCAACCTCCGCCCCCGACAGCTTTCGCGCGTCGGTGAGGCCGGCCGTGAGTGGTTCGGAGAGAATCTCGCGCACGGTCATGCGCGGGTTGAGCGAGGAATAGGGGTCCTGGAAGATCATCTGCATGTGTTGGCGAGCGCGGCGCAGGTCGCGCTTGCCGAGGGCAGTGATCTCCAACTGGCCGCCTTCGGGGCGCAGCGTCACGGTGCCGGAGGTCGGCTCGGTACCGCGCAGCAGCGAAAGGCCGAGCGTAGTCTTGCCTGATCCGCTCTCTCCGACGAGTCCCAAGGTCTCACCGCGATCGATGTTGAACGACACGCCGTCAACGGCGCTGACCGCGCCGATGGTGCGTGAGAAGACGCCGCCAGAACGTTTGGTGAAGCGGACGGAGAGATTATCGACGCTCAACAGGGACATTATCGGGCCAGCTCCGCCTCGCCGTGAATGCATTCGACCAGCCGTCCGCCGCTGCCGAAGGTTGGCGGCCGCTCGAGGCTGCAACGCGGGTGCACCGCCACAGGACAGCGCGGATGGAAGCGGCAGCCGCTCGGCGGCTCGAACAGATTGGGCATCGAGCCGGCGATCGGATTGATCCGCCGCCGCTCGTCGATGTCGCCGAGGCGCGGCACTGCCTCAAGCAACGCACGCGTGTAGGGATGGCTCGGCCTGCGAAAGATCTCGCGGACCGAGCCGGTTTCGACGATCGATCCGGCATACATGATGGCGACACGATCGGCCATCTGCGCCACGATGCCGAGATCGTGGGTGATGAACAGGATGGCCATGCCGAGTTCGTCCTTGAGCTTGCTCAGCAGGTCGAGGATCTGCCCCTGAATGGTTACGTCAAGCGCCGTCGTCGGCTCGTCCGCGATCAGCAGGCTCGGGCCGCATACCAGCGCACGCGCGATCATGGCGCGCTGCCGCATGCCGCCGGAGAACTCGTAAGGGTAGCGGTCGAGCGCACCGACGGGATCGGGGATGCCGACTTTAGCGAGGAGTTCCGCGGATCGCCGCCGTGCTTCCTTGCGACCCACATCCTCATGCACCGTCACCACTTCGGCGATTTGCGCGCCGATAGTGTGCACGGGCGAGAACGAACTCATCGGCTCCTGGAAGATCATGCCCATCCGAGCCCCGCGAATGGCTTCGATCTGCCTGCCGTTGCGGCCCAGCTTGGCGATGTCGGCGCTGTAGCCGTCGATAGCCGTCAGGACGATCTGGCCGCTCGAGATGGATAGGTTGCCACCCAGAAGCTGCATCAGGGCCAGCGCCGTGACGCTCTTGCCCGAACCGCTCTCGCCGACCAGGGCCAGCACTTCGCCACGCCCGATGCTGAAAGAGACGTCCCGCGTGATGGCGATGGAGTTGTTGTCGTTCTTGAGCGAGATCGACAGGTTGGAAACGTCGATGACGTGAGGATGATCTGTGCTCATGCTCATCTCGTGTAGGGATCGGCCGCATCCCGCAGGCCGTCGCCGAGGAAGTTGAAGGCGAGCACCGCGATGATCACGAACACCCCGGGGATCATCAGCCATGGCGCCTGGTCGATGGAGCGGATGCTCTGGGCGGCGAACAGCAGCACACCCCAGCTCTCCACCGGCTCGCGCAGGCCCAGCCCCAGGAAGGACAGCGATGTCTCCGCGAGCAGAATTTCGGGAAAGGCGATCGAAGCGTCGACGATGAGGTAGCTCATGAACGATGGCAGCATGTGCCGCACGATGATGCGGGTGTCCGAACAGCCCGAGAGCCGCGCGGCGAGTACGAAATCCTCCTGGCGCGTGGCGAGCAGCTTGCTGCGCACGGTACGTGCCAGCCAAGTCCAGCCCAGCAGCGACAGGATCACCGTAATGGCGATGTAGGTGGCAAGCGGACTCCAGTCGCGCGGCAGCATGGCCGCCAGCGCGAGCCAAATCGGCAGGGTCGGAATGGAGCGTATGAACTCGATCAGCCGCATGACGATGTTGTCGACCCAGCCGCCGAAATATCCTGCCACGCCGCCGATTGCCGCGCCGAGGATGAAGGAGATCACCACGCCGACGAAACCGACTCCAAGCGAGGCTCGCGCGGCGTGGATCGTTCGCGAGAAGAGGTCCAACCCGGTGAAATCGGTTCCGAACAGATGCATGAAGCCGCCCTCGGTGGTCACGCCGAAGAGCTTGATATCGGTCGGAATGAAACCCAGCAGGCGGTACGGCTCGCCCTTGACGAACATGCCGACATCCCATTTCACGCTCGGGTCGGGTACATAGTTGAGCCGCAGCGTCTTCTTGTCCCGCTCGGCCTTCAGCCCCTGCACGAAGGGCGGCCAGCGGAAGTTGCCGTTCTCGTCGATGACGGATGGAATTTGTGGCGCGCCGGCGACGTAGGCCGGGTTGCGCTCGAATGGCGGGTAAGGCGAGATGAACTCGGCGAAGATCACCATCGCCGCGAACAGCCCCAGAAGCACCATGCCGATCATCGCCAGGGTGTGGCGGCGGAACTTCCACCACATCAGCTGCCACTGGCTGGCGAGATCGTGCCGGCGGATTTTCGGCTGGCGACGGAACAGCCACCAGCGCCGTCGCGGGGCCTGAGCGGAAGCGTCCATTGTGGTTACTCCAGCCTGATGCGGGGATCGAGCGCGACGAGCAACACGTCGGACAGGAAAGTGCCGATGATGGTGAGCGCGCAGTAGAGGAAGATCAGTGCACCGGCGAGTTGCATGTCCTGGTTCAGCAGCGAGTTGAGGAAAAGCGGCCCCATGTCGGGCAGCGACAGAACCACGCCCACGATTGGGGCCCCCGAAATGACGTAGGTCAGACGCCAGCCAAGAGTCGAAGCGATCGGCACCAGCGCGATGCGCACCGGATAGCGCAGCAGCAGTTGCATCGGCGACAGCCCGCTCGCCTTGGCCGAGAGCACGTACATCCTGTCGAGCTCGTCAAGCACCGCGGCGCGCATGGCACGGATCAGGAAGGCGGTGCCGGATGTGCCGAGCACGATGACGGGCACGATCAGGTGCTGCAGCAGGTCCTGCAGCTTTTCCCAACTCCACGGCGCGAGGCTGTACTGCGGCGAGAACAGGCCGCCGACGCTCTGCCCGAAATAGCGCTGGCTCAGATACATGAGCACCAGCGCGAGCAGGAAATTCGGGATCGCGAGCCCGAGATAGCCGATCAGCGAGGCGGCGTGATCGCCGAATGAATACCGCCGCACCGCCGAATAGACGCCGATCGGAATTGAAACCACGTACATGAAGACCAAGGTGGCGAAGGCGATGGCCAGGGTGAGCGGCAGGCGTTCGGCAATCACCGCGCCTACGGGACGCCGCCAGGTCCAGCTTTGCCCGAAATCGCCCCGCGCAGCATTTGCCAGCCAGGTGCCGTATTGGACGTACCAGGGCTGGTCGAGCCCCAGTTCGCGTCGCACCTCGGCGATCTGTGCCGCGCTGATCACCGCCCCGGCATCAGCCTTCTTGGCGGCATAGATCTCGGCGAAATCCCCGGGAGCGGCCTGGATGATGATGAAGCTGACAAGGGAGACCAGCAGCAGCGTTGCCAGCGTATAGGCCAACCGGCGCATGAGAAAGCGTGTCAATCGGACCTCAGGATTTGAGCAACTGTTTGAAGTTGCCGGTCAGGCCCGAAGGCCTGACCGGGTCGTCACGTCTCTACTGAAGGAACCATTGTTCGGCGCGGTAGGGATAGATGTAGCCGAAGTTGAAATGCACTGTCGGCATCTCGCGCATCACGTTGTGGAGGTTGTTCTTGACGATGATGGGCTTGGGGATGGACCCGACGGTACCGATAATGGTGAGGTTCTCGAGGTTGAGGTCAATCAGCCGTCGGCCGATCTGCATGTAACGCTCGGAGCCTGGAAGCACCGTCTTCCACTCGGTCGCAAGCTCGAACATTTCCTTGGCCCAGTCCGGCGGCTCCTCGCCTTCCGCACCGTCACTGTTGAACCACTGCTTCCAGCCGATGCCGAACAGCGGCGAAATCTCCGAGTAGTACGGCGTGTAGAGGCTGATATCGGCGATGAGCGTCGGCTCGTACGGGATATCCCACTCCATGTTGATGTCGGAGGTCGCTGCCTTGGCGTTCTCGCGGGTCGCCTCGCTGGTCTGCTCCTTGGCGTTGACGTTCAATCCGACCGACTTGAAGTAGTCCGACATCAGCTTGACGAATTCGGGTGTGACGAACTGGCTCGAGTACTCCCACAGGATGGTGAACGGCGAGCCGTCCGGATAGGTGCGCAGACCATCGCTGCCCTTGGCCATGCCCATCTCGTCGAGCAGGGCGTTGGCCTTGTCGAGATCGAAATCAATCAGGTACTGGCTGTCCTCGGGCTTGGAGAAGGTGAGGTTTGGCGGCAGCGCCTGCGTCGGCGTGCCGAGATCGAAATAGCTGACCTGGTCGATTTCCTGGCGATTGATCGCATGCGAGATCGCCGTGCGGAAGCGTAAGTCGCTGTAGATCTGGCGAAGCTTGGGATCCTTGTGCGTGATGTTGAACGCCAGCACCGGCCCGGATGCACCCGGCGGCATCAGGATCTCATAGCCGCCCTTTTCGGAGCTCTCCTGCATGGTTGGGTAATTCTGCAGCGTCGTGCCCTGGGCCTTGAAATCGATCTCGCTGTTGAGGATGGCGAGAAGCTGCAGATCCGCGTTGAGGAACCGCTCGTGCACACGGTCGATATAGGGCAACTGCTGACCGGCGCTGTCGACCTTGAAGTAATACGGGTTCGCCTTGAACAGGCGCTGTTCGGTGGTCGGCTCGATCTCGAGCACGTGACTTTCGAGCGTCGGGACTTCGAGGCCGGTGGCCGTCAGCGTCTGAGCATCCATCCACTTGTCCCAGACAGCGTCGAAACGCTTGGCCCAGGTGTCGTAGCCCGCGGCCTTGGCATCGGCGTCGGCGGTGGCGCTGTAGGCGCCGTGCATCTTCTCGAAGTAATGCTTGGGCGCAAACGGCGTGAAGTACGAACCACTGGTCGCCATGTAGGTCAGCAGACCAGGGAACGGCTCGTCGAAACTGATCTCGACGTGCGTGTCGTCGATCTTCTTGGCGTGTGCGTTCTTGCCCCATTCCTGCGTCGGTTCGGGGCTCAGGTCCTTGTTGTTGACGATGTCCTCGAAATAGAAGACGACGTCATCCACTCCGAATGGGGCGCCGTCCGACCATTTGTGACCCTTGCGCAGTTCGAAGGTGACGGCGGTGAAGGTGTCGTTCCATTTCCACGACCGCGCGACGTTCGGCACGATGGTGACCAAGTCGTCCGCCATCTGCACCAGCGCCACCTGACGCCAGCTGAGAATATCGGCGGAGCCGGATTCAGCAGAGCGCGATGTCCCCTCGATGGTACCGCCATAGACGCCGCAACTCTCGTAAGGCAGTTCGATGAGCGGCTGCTCGGGCAGCCGCTCGGCTACCGGGGGCAGCTTGCCCGACGCGACGTCATCGGCAAATAGGGGATTGTCGGAATAGGTCAGCGTCAGGCCGGCGGCCGCTGCCTCCTCAATTTCCAACTGCTGCGGAAACGCCCCCACCGCCGTTGTATCTGCGACAGTGGCGCAGTTCGCCGCGAGGGCCGGCATCGCGCCCGCGCAACCTGTAGAAACTATGGCGAGGATGGCTGCGCGTCGGCGCCACCTCGCGCTGTCAGAAGATAACCACATGGATCCGTCTCCCAAAATGCGACGCCCCGCATCGCTGGCGTGCCTAGCACCGAAGATAGGATGACCAATTCCTCAAAGTGTCAATGCAAAAAATGCCCGATCGGTCACTTGGTATGTTGTACATGTCACACTTGACGAGTCACCTCAACCCATTGCCGGCGATGATCACCTCAATTCCCGACGCCCTGAGCACGCTGTTGAGAATGGGGTCGGGGGGCCTGTCGGTGACGAGTCGATGGATGCTCTCCGCTCCACACACCTGGAACAGGGCGTGGCGTCCGAGCTTGCTGGCGTCCGCAAGCACCGTCACCTGCCTGGCGCTGGCGATCATGGCTCGCGCCACATAGGCTTCCTCGACGTTGAAATCCATGAACCGGCCAGCCGGATCAATGGCGCCGACGGTTAGCACGGCATGGTCGGCATGCACCTTCTGGATCTGATCGACGACCTGCGGCCCGAGGATTTCATAGCCATCGCCATGATAACTGCCACCGAGCAGATGGATGTTGCCGCGCTGCGGCGAACCCCACATTTCCTGCGCCACAAGCGTTGAGTTGGTGATAATTGTAAACGGTCCGCGCTGAGCCAGTTGCTCGGCAAACGAGATCGTCGTGGTGCCTGCGTCGATCAGCAGGCTGTCGCCCGCCTCGAATAGCGCGGCAGCGGCGCGACCGATGGTTGTCTTCTCCAACCGAGCTTGCGCGCGTCGCTCCGCCAGCGGGCTTTCGCTGGCAGTTTGCGCCGTGGTCGCGCCGCCATGCACCTTGCGCAGCACGCCCCGTTCGGAGAGCAGCGTCAGGTCGCGGCGCACCGTTTCCCGGGAGGTTCCGAGCAGGTCTGCCAGTTCCTCCACAGCCACCTTGCTCGACTGGCGCACCAGTTCGGCTATTCGGCTTCGGCGATCCTCGGGCTTCAAATTTGCGCACTCCACTTGCCTGTTTGGTCATCATGTGACAGTCATATGACCGTTCGGTCAAATCAAAGTCACATTATGACCTCCGCCACTTCTTCCACTCCGCACGCTGACACGCCCGACTCGGACCAGTTCGACGTCGCGGTCATCGGCGCCGGCGTCGTCGGCTGTGCGGTTGCCCGTGCCTTCGCCATCCGCGGCATCAGGACCGTGATCCTCGAGAAGGCCGGCGACATTCTCGAAGGGGCCAGCAAGGGCAACAGCGCCCTGCTTCATACCGGATTCGACGAACCTCCGGGCAGTCTTGAACTGCAGATGATCCACGACGGCTTTGCGACCTACCACCGGATTCGCGAACGCCTAAACCTGCCGTTCGTCGCCACGGGCGCCCACGTCGTCGCCTGGACCGAGGAAGACATGGACAAGCTTCCCGATATCGCGGCGCACGGTCTCGCCAACGGTGTGCCTGGGTTGGGGGTGATCTCGCGCGAAGAGTTGCTTGCCCGCGAACCCCATCTCAACCCGGCTGCGCTCGGCGCCGTCGAGGTCCCGGGCGAGGGCGTCATCGATCCCTGGAGCGCGCCGCTGGCCTATATGCGGCAGGCGCTTCTCCACGGCGCGCAACTGGTCGTCAACGCCGAGGTCCGTAGTGTGACCAGAGGTCGGGAACGCTGGACGATCATGACCGGCGCGGGGGTGTTCTCGACGCGCCTGGTCGTCAACGCGGCGGGACTCTATGGCGACAAGGTGGAGGCACTGGCGGGCCGGGTCGCCGGCTTTGCTATCCGGCCACGCAAGGGCCAGTTCCTCGTCTACGACAAGCCGGCTTTCGATCTGGTCAACTCCATCCTGCTGCGCGTGCCGACAGAGCGGACCAAGGGCGTGCTGATTGCACCCACCGTGTTCGGCAACCTGCTCGTCGGCCCCACGGCAGAGGACCAGGACGACCGGGTCCATGCCCGGGTCGATGCCAACGTGCTGCGGCGCATAATGGCGGAAGGCGAGATCATGGTGCCCGGTCTTGCCGGGCAGACCATCACCGCGACATTTGCGGGCCTTCGCCCCGCGACCGAGTTCCGCGACTTCATCCTGCGAACCGACGCGGAGGCAGGCTGGATTACCCTGGGCGGCATCCGCTCGACGGGTCTTTCCGCCTCGCTGGGGCTCGGCGCCTGGGCGGCGGAACAAGGGGCTCGTCTGCTGGGTGCCAACAGCCCGGTGCCACCGGACGAAGACCTCGACTGGCCGACAATGCCCAACATCGCTTCGAGCGCGCGGCGTTCGTTCGAGAGTGGCAACCGCTCGCAGATCGTCTGCCATTGCGAGTGGGTCACCGAAGGCGAGGTGATCGACGCCCTGACCGGGCCCGTGCCGGCAGGAACACTGGGCGGGCTCAAGCGGCGGACTCGCGTCATGATGGGGCGATGCCAGGGCTTCGGTTGCAGCGGCGCGGTGCGGCGACTGGCGCCCGACCTGCTCCAGGCTCAGCTTTCGCCATCGGATGCCGCCGAATGACCGATGAACCCGACGTGCTGATCATCGGCGCCGGACCGGCCGGTCTGGGCGCCGCCCAAGCCCTCGCCCGGCGAGGAGTTACCGACGTGCAGGTGCTCGAGCGTGAGCCGCACGCCGGCGGCATGCCGCTGTTCTGCCCGCATCCCACGTTTGGCCTGAGCGAGTTCCGCCGACCGATGTCGGGCCCAGCCTACGCCCAACGCCTGCTGGGCGGCGTGGACAAGTCGCAGATCGCCATGCGATGCACCGTCACGGCAATCTCGCCCGACCTCGAGGTCTCGGTCTCGACGCCCAACGGCATGTGGACGGTGCAGCCCCGGCGCATCCTGGTCGCAACCGGTATCCGGGAGACCCCCCGCAGCGCACGCCTCGTCTCGGGGGATCGTCCGCGAAACGTGCTGACCACTGGCGCACTGCAGCGCCTGGTCGCCGAGAACGAAAAGCTGCCGTTTGGGCATCCGGTGGTGATCGGGTCGGAGTTGGTGGCGTTCTCGGCCCTGCTAACGCTGCGCGATGCCGGGGTGCGGGCCGTTGCGATGCTGGAAGCAGCGCCTCGCATAACCGCGAACCGCCCGGCCGACTGGTTCGCGCGCCTTGCCCTTGGCACACCGGTGTTCACCAGCACTCGGCTCGTCGCGATCAATGCTGCGCCGACCGACGCGGGGCGGGTGCACTCGGTGACCGTCGCAGATGTCAGCGGCGAACAGCGCGACCTCGCCTGCGATGCCGTGCTCTTCACCGGCGCCTTCGTGCCGGAGGCGTCGGTGTTGGCCGGGCTGCCGGCCGGTATGCTGCATCGCATTTCGCGCGCACCGCTGGTCGATCAAGACTGGCGCCTCGCCAACCCGCGTGTCTATGCCGCCGGCAACGTCCTGCGGTCGGTGGAAACGGCGGCCTGGTCACACCGCGAGGGGATCGCGGCGGGCGAAGCCATGGCCGACGATATTCTCAGCGGGATACCGATCGAGGGACGGCGCGTGCCTATAGTCTGTACCGGCCCGGTCACGGCCTCGGTTCCGGCGGCCGTAGTTGTCCCGGGCGGCCCCCCCGGCCCGCTGCAGATGCAGGTGCGAATGGCGCGCGCGGCTCGCGGCCGGTT
>JAEUMC010000331.1 GCA_016793415.1 Devosia sp.
CGGTGCTCAGCGCCTATCGCACGCTGCGCGACACGCTGCAGCAGCGGGTGCGGGAACGGCTGGAGAAACTGGTGGCGGCGCCGGTCAAGGCGAACTGACTGATAGAGAGGGCCCCCTCCCGGCCTCCCCCATAAAGGGGGAGGTGAAGAGCCGAGGCTCGTCTTCGATCGTGCCCACCACACCGGCAGGGCACCTCCCCCTTCATGGGGGAGGATGGGAGGGGGCCGTCTGCCTGCGGTCAGCGCGCAACCGTCCCCCACTTCTCAAATCGCGCCCCACTCCCCATATCAGAGCAGCATTCCACCCGCAGGTGGTTCACAAACCGGGCGACATCCAGTATAGGTGGCGCCCAATTCAAGCCCCCGACATTGCCAGTATCGTGTTTCGCGGGGCCGTCTCAGGAGAGAGAATGGCTAAGGAAGAAGTGCTCGAATTTCCGGGCGTGATCACGGAACTGCTGCCGAATGCGACTTTTCGCGTGAAGCTGGAGAATGAGCACGAGATCATTGCCCATACGGCGGGCCGGCTGCGCAAGAACCGCATCCGTGTGCTGGCGGGCGACAAGGTGCTGGTCGAAATGACCCCCTATGACCTGACCAAGGGCCGGATCAACTACCGGTTCAGGTAAGGTTCGGACGTGCGGCGGGAAGCTGCCGCGCTGCCGATGGAGCACGAGATCATCGCCCATACTGCCGGCCGCATGCGCAAGAATCGCATCGGCGTGCTGGCGGGCGACAAGGTGTTGTGCGAAATGACACCTTGCGATCTGACCAAGGGCCGGATCACCTACCGCTTCAAATAGGGCACCAAATGGCCAGCCGTCCCGAGCTCATCCTCGCGTCCGCCTCGCCGCGGCGCCTCGCGCTGCTTAACCAGATCGGCATCGAGCCCGAGCACCTGGTGCCGGCGCATATCGACGAGACGCCGGAAAAGGGCGAGTTGCCGCGCAAGCTTGCGCAGCGCCTCGCCGACCAGAAGGCGATCACCGCGCAGCACAAGGCCAAGACCACCGGGATCGCCGGCAACGCGCTGGTGCTGGCCGCCGATACCGTGGTGGCCGTCGGCCGGCGGATCCTCCCCAAGGCCGAGACGATGGAAGAAGCGTCCGAGTGCCTGCGCGTCCTCTCGGGCCGCTCGCACCGGGTGTTCACTGCCGTCACCATGCTGACGCCGTCGGGCCAGATGCGCAAACGCCTGGTCGAAACCCGCATCCGCTTCAAACGGCTGTCGGCGCGCGAAATCGAGAGCTACCTCGCCAGCGCCGAATGGCGCGACAAGGCCGGCGGCTACGCCATCCAGGGCATTGCCGGGGCGTTCGTGCTGAAACTGCAAGGCTCGTACACCGCCGTGGTGGGGCTGCCGCTGAACGAGACGGTGGGCCTGTTGGCCGGTGAAGGCTATCCGGTGCATTTCAACTGGCTGAACCAGTCGAACCTGACAGCGGTCTGATGTCTGCCGAGATCATCAAACTGAAGCCGACCCGGCCCTGCCCGATCTGCGGCAAGCCCTCGAGCCAGCAATTCCACCCGTTCTGCTCCGGCCGCTGCTCGGACATCGACCTCAATCGCTGGCTGAGCGGGAGTTACGTGATCCCCGCCGAGCCGGTGGAGGTGGATGAGGAGGATGGGGTCCCCAAAATCGATGAGGCCGATGACGAGGAGTAGGCTGTTCGGCTCTCCTCCTCACCTGCCGTCATCCCGGCGAACGCCCATGGGCGCTAAGGGATAGTAGCCATGGGCTCGCCACGGCTCCGGCGTCATCCCCGCGAAGGCGGGGACCCAGTGCGATACCTCAGACTCCGCCAGCGCTGCAGCATCCCACTAGGTTCCCGCCTTCGCGGGAATGACGCCGGTGGGGCATAAGGGAGCGAAGCGCCCCTCACGGCATCAACTGCCCACCATTCACATCGATGATCTGCCCGGTGATGTAGCCGGACATCGAATCCGAGGCCAGGAACACATAGGCCCCGACGCAATCCTCGGCCGTGCCGAGCCGCTGCATCGGGATCTGGGCGGCGGCGCTGTCTTTCACCGATTGCGGGGTCTTGTCGTGGAACGGGGTGATGATGAAGCCCGGGGCGACGACGTTGACGCGGATGTGGTCGGGGGCGAATTCGCGCGCGGCGTTGCGGGTGATCGAGTGCACCGCGGCCTTGGCCGAGGCGTAGACGGCCGAACCACCGAAGCCGCCGAAACGGCCGGCCACCGAGCCGGTGTTGATGATCGAGCCGCCACCGGCGGCCTTCAGATGCGGATAGGCCGCCTTGGTCACCGCCAGCACCGAGCGGACGTTGAGGTTGTAGACATTGTCGTAGGCGGTATCGTCGAAGGCAGCGTTGGTGACGCGGTCGAGGATGGCGCCGGCATTGTTGATCAGGATGTCGAGCCCGCCGAGCCCGGCCACCGCATCAGCGACGATCTTTGCGGCCGAGGCGGAGTTGCTGACATCGCCGAGCACCACCACAGCCTTGCCGCCCGCGGCGCGAATCTGGGCGGCGACCGCCTCGGCGGCGGCGGCGTTCTTGTTGCCATGCACGGCGACGCTGGCGCCAAGCCGCGCCAACTCCCTGGCCACGGCGGCGCCGATGCCGGTGGACGAGCCGGTGATGAGGGCGCGCTTGCCCCTGATATCCTCAAGCATTTTGCCTCCTCGAACTGAATCGGCGGCAGACTAGCCCGGAGCCCTGCCGGCAGGCCACAAGAATGGCGCCCAACCGACACCCGGGACGGCGCGAAAAGCGGCATTTCCCGGGGCGAATTTTCCACAGCTGGGAAGATGGCAAAACCCGCTTGCACACCCCGCCAATGCCCCCTATAAACCGCCCGACTTAGCGCCCTCGGGCGCCACGGTTGCCCGGGTAGCTCAGTTGGTAGAGCAGCGGATTGAAAATCCGCGTGTCACTGGTTCGATTCCGGTCCCGGGCACCATTTCCCCCCAACGACAGTCGCTTGTGCCGCCCGACGGCGGATTTCGTCGCGCGAGACCTGCATGGTCACGCCCCGAAAATTCATCATATGTTCAGTTGGAGAGGCGGAAGAAGCTGTGGCTTGGTTCAGGCGGGCGAGGGCGGCCGTCGCGCCAAGCCGGGATAGATGCCGATGCAGATGCACTTTGGTCCCTTCGTCCTCGACGAGGAAGCGCGCGCCCTGATGCTGCGCGGCGAAGCGCAGCATGTGCAGCCCCGGGTGTTCGATCTCATCGCTTATCTGGTCCGCAATGCCGGGCGCGTGGTGCCCAAGGATGAGCTGCTCGATGCGCTCTGGCCCAATGTCACGGTGACCGAATCCTCGCTGCAGCGCGCCGCGAGCCTC
>JAEUMC010000337.1 GCA_016793415.1 Devosia sp.
CTCTCCCCAGAGGGGCGAGGGGACGCGAGACCACCAGCAGTGCCATACGCACCCCACCCTAAAGCCCGAACTTCTCCATCACCGCTTCGACGTCGTCGCGCACGTCCTGCGCGTCGCGACCCGAACGCCAGAGATCGTCGATCTGCTTTTTCACCGCCGGATCAAGCGCCGCCCAGTTGCGTTCGAACTCGGCCAGCTTGTCGGTCCAGTAGCCGGTGATCGAGTAGCGCGTCGCCGGCCATTTCAATTCGTGGCGCAGATATTTGCGGATCGGCCGCACGGTCTTGGCCTCCGATGCCACCCAGACATAGACCGAGCGATCGGCCGGGAACGTCATCGACTTCACCGCGTCTTCGAGCTGGCTCGCGGCGATGCCGTTGCCGGCGCCATACAGCCAGACGACCTTCACCTTGGCCTTCGTCTCGAACTGCTGCTCGTGGCTCGCGTCGGGCACCTCGACGATGACGCGGGCCTCGACGTTTTCGGCCAGCCCTTCCAGCAGCCGGCCCAGCGCCGGCAACCCGGTCGCATCGCAGACGAACAGCTGCCAGTCCGCATCGGCAGGCGCCTCGTAGATGCCGTAGGGCTCACGCAGCACGATCTCGTCGCCGGGCTTGGTCGCCTGCGCCCATTCACTGGCCCGGCCGTTCTCGTGCACCACGAAATCGAGGTCGATCTCGCCATCGCGGAAATAACGGATGGTGTAGCACTCGCAATGCGCCGGCTTCTTGCCTTCGGGATATTTCCAGAAGCCCTGCGCATCCACCTCGGGCAGCACCAGTTCACCGGTGGCGAGGTCGGGAAAGAACAGCCGCACATACTCGTCCCCGACGCCGGTGGTTTTCAGCGCCTGGATGTCGGGGCCGCCCAGCGTCACCCGCACCATGCCCGGCGTCACCATCTGCCGGCCAATAACCGTGCCCTTGATCAGCTTCAGCGGCGCCATCGTCAAATCCATCGCTCAAAACAATGGGGGATGGCTACTAATTCTGACGTTTGCAGTCAACTTAAAGGTCTGGTGAGAGCCGGATGCATGTTGCCCCATCCCCTCCCATCCTCCCCCATCAAGGGGGAGGTGCCGTTCGGTGTATGAGGCGCAATCCCGCCCAATGCTCCGGCCCACACCTCCCCCTTGATGGGGGAGGAAGGGAGGGGGTGGGGCAGCACGCACAATTCGACGGGTCTCAGACCTTCAGCTCAATCCACACCGGCGCATGGTCGCTTGCCCCATCTTCACCGCGCACCTCGCGGTCGATCCCCGCCGCGCCGAGCTTGCGCACCAGCTGCTTGCTCAGCAGCATATGGTCGAGCCTGAGCCCGGCATCACGAGGCCAGCGATTCCGCATGTAGTCCCAGAAGGTGTAGAGCGTCTCGTCGGGGAATTTCTTCCGCAGCGCATCGGTCCAGCCCTGCTCGAGCAGCCGCTGGAACTGCGCGCGGCTCGCCGGCTGCACTAGGGCGTTGTCGCGATACGAGGTGGTGACATAGATGTCGCGCGGCTCGGGGACGATGTTGTAGTCCCCCGCCAGCACCACCGGCACGCCGCTGTCGAGCAGCTCGGCGGCATGCGCAAGCAGCCGCTCGCCCCAGCTCAGCTTGTAGTCGAATTTCGGCCCCGGCTGCGGGTTGCCGTTGGGCGCATAGAGCGAGGCGATCACCACGCCGTTGACCGCCGCCTCGATGTAGCGCGCCTGGGTGTCCTCAGGGTCGCCGGGCAACTCCTCGGCCGTCAGCACCGGCTCCACGCCCTTGGCGAGGATGGCGACGCCGTTCCAGGCCGCTTCACCCCGCCACACCGCGCCGTAGCCGGCATTGGCCAAGGCCGTCGCGGGAAACTGATGGTCTCGCGCCTTCAGCTCCTGCAGGCAGACGACATCGGGCTCGGCCTCGTCCAGCCAGGCGAGCAGGTTATCGAGCCGCCGGTTGACGTTGTTGATGTTGAAGGTAGCGACCTTCAAGGCGCAACGCGCCCGACCCATGCGGTGACGCTGTCGGCCACCGTCTTCAGGTGATCGGCCGTCGAGAACCCCGAAATCGCCTTCCGCGGCTTCAGGTCATGGTCGCCATCCTCGAGCCACTTCACCTCGATCTGCGGCGACAGCCCATAGGTCGCGACCTCGTCGGGCACGCCGAACTCGTCACGCGTCCCCTGGCAGATCAGCGCCGGGGTCTTGAGCCCGATCAGGTGCCTGGTCCTGAGCTGCGTCGGCCGCCCCGGCGAGTGAAACGGATAGCCGAGGCAGACGAGCCCGGCGATCCGGCCGGCTTCGTACTCGGCGTCGGCGATCATGCTGGCGACCCGCCCGCCCATCGACTTGCCGCCGATCAGCAGCGGCCCGTCGGTCGGCCCCAGATCATCGATCGCCGCCACATATTCCGGCATCACCGTCTCGGCCTTCGGTGGCGGCTTCTTGCCCGCCTCGGTGCGCCGCCCGGCCATATAACCGAACTCGAAGCGCGCCACCCGGAAGCCGGCCGCCGCCAACGCCTTGGTGGTGGCGTTCATCGAGGCCGAGTCCATCGGCGCGCCGGCGCCATGCGCCAACAGGATCGTGACCCGCGCATCTTCCGGGCCGTCGAAGAGAAAACTGGTCGTCATCAGCCAGCCGATTTCCGTGTGTGAAGGTCCGCATAGGCGATACCGCGCGAAGCGGTCTTCGCCCAGTCCGAGTCCTGGTCGAGTTCGAGATAGCGCACCCACCAGCGCCGTGCTTCCCCGAGGTCGCCGGCGTCGTATTCGAGCGTTGCGAGGTTGTAGATCGCGTCGGCATAGTCCGGGTCGATGTCGATCGCCGTCTTCAGGTGCTGGCGTGCAGTGGCGATCTTGCCTTCCTCGCGCAGCAGCCCGGCATAGTTGAACCAGGCCTCGACGAAATCCGGGTCGCGCCGGATCGCCTGCATGTAGGAGGCGGCTGCTTCCGAGGTATCGTTGGCAGCCTTGAGGCAGTTGCCGCGGTTATAGGCCGCCACCGAGTCATTGGGATCGATCGACAGGCAGTGCCCATAGAGCACCGCCGCCTCGGCATAGAGCCCGGCGGCTTCCGCCGCCTCGGCCAGCTCGAAATACTGCTCCGACTCGTCCTCCACCGGGCCGAGCGGCAACAGGCGCTGGCCGTCGAGTTCGGCCTTGTCGTTGCCGATCAGCGCATGGATCCGCTTCGGCCCGCCCGGGTGCAGCGACATCGCGGTCAAGGACTGCACCGGGCCCGACCGATGCACCGAACGCGCAATGGCGCCCCAGGTGGCGCCGCCAGCCAAGAGCCCGGCATATTTGCGCGAGAGGATCAGGTCGCGGAACGAGAAGGGTTCGGTGTGATGCTCGAAGGCATCGAACAGCGCCAGCAGGTCGAACGAGCGCGCGTCGAGTTTCGACTGCTCGAGCAGCGACTGCCGGCTGAGGTTGGATTGCTCGGGGGCGCTCAACAGCCCCAGCCAGCGGAGGAACCCGTTCTCGCTGATCAGCGAGGCGTCGGTTTCGCGCAATGCCGCGACCTTGGCCTCGATCTCGGCATCCGACAGCTTGTCGAGCAGGGTGCGGCCCAGCACCAGCGTGCCGGTATGGCGGGTCAGGCCACGCCGCAGCCGCGTCCCCTTGCTCCCCATCGCCCGCGCCGCCAGCCGTCGCGGAAACGCACTGAGCGCCCCCACGATACCGACAGTGCTGTCCGATTTCCGCATCAGGCGATTCTACGGCTCGTGTGAGTGATTTGCTAGGCCTACAAAGCCGGCACCACGGCTGTGCTCCCGGCCTCCATCAGGTGGTGGAGGTATCTCGGCGTGATACCTCGCCGCAGCGGCCGCTTCAGCCATCTCCGATACAAGTCGGCCCAATCAGAGCCCGCGAACTCTTGATACCTATCGAAGGCTTCGTCCGGGAACTCGACGCCCGCACGTTCCTGCAAAGCAACGAGCAGATCGACAGCGTCCTCCTCGGCGCAGCCGAAACTGCGATACAGCTCCGAGTCAGGCAGCACGGGTCGGCTCGTGCGAAGCGCTTCCTTTACGAACGCGCAGACCTCATCGAGGGACAACACGTTCCGAACCCTTACGCCTTCTTCTTCGCCGCCGCTGGCTTGGCCGCTGCCGCCTTCGACGCCGCCACCGCTTCCTTCAGCGTCGGCTTCTTCGCCGCGGGCTTCTCGGCCGGTTCGGCTTTGGCCTTGCTCGGCGCGGCGGGCTTGGCCTGCCCCAGGCTCGCCTTCAGCGCGTCCATCAGGTTGATGACATTGCCGCGCTCCGGCGCCGCCGCGATGATCGGCTTGTGACCCTTGAGCTTCTCGCGGATCATCGCCATCAGCGCGACTTCGTAGCGATCCTCGTAGTCCTTGGGGTTGAACGGCTTGACCTTCTGCTCGATCAGCTTCTCGGCGAGATCGAGCATTTCCTGGTCCGGCTTCACCTCGGGGATGTTGCCAAAGTACTCGGCGGTGCCGCGCACTTCGCTGGGGTTGCGCAGCACGGTGACGAACATGCCGTTCTCGCGCGCCCCGATGGTGATCACCCGCTCGCGGTTGGTCAGCACCAGCCGAGCGATGGCGAGCTTGCCCGATTGCCGCATCGCTTCGCGCAGCACGGCGAAGGTCTCTTCCGCCATCGCCCCGTCCGGCGCCAGGTAATAGGGCGCATCCTGGTAGACGACATCGACCTCGTCCTCGTCGACGAAGGCCTCGATATTCATGGTGTGGTTGGATTCGATCCGCACCGCTTCGAGATCGCTCTCATCGATGATGATGTACTGCTTGTCCTCGTACTCGTAGCCTTTGACGAGGTCGCTGCGCTCCACCAGACCCAGTTCGGGGTCCACCGGCTTCATGTTGATCCGGTTATGGGTGTCTTTGTGCAGTTGATTGAAGGTGATGCGTTCCGAGGCGCTCGTCGCCGGATACATCTTCACCGGACAGCTGACCAAACTCAGCTTGATATAGCCCTTCCAGCTTGCCCTGGGTGCCACCGTCGCCTCCTACGCGCGCGTACTACGTCCAGCCTTTGATGATGCAGGCAGAGGGCGAGCTGACTCGTTAATCTCCGCCCACGGATCGCCGGACGTAGTTAATAATCCCGGAAGCGTAGAGTAGTTCAAATCCACCGGAGCGTCGATGCTTTCGAGGTCGCGCCAGTCGAGCGGCGTCGAGGCCGGCATATTGGTGCGCGCCCGAAGCGAGTACGGCGAGACTGCGGTCGCGCTGCGCGCATTGCGATGAATGTCGATGAGAATCCGGCGTTTGCGGTTCTGCGCCCCGATGGTGGTGACGAACGTGTCGGGCGCGGTCTTCGCCATCGTCGCCGCCATCTCGCCGGTCACTGCGTGCACCTGCTTCCAGTTCTGCTTCGGCTCGATCGGCACCACCAGGTGCAGCCCCTTGCCGCCCGAAGTCTTGACGAACGGCACCAGCCCGAAGGCTTCGAGCTCGCCACGCAGGTGTATCGCTGCTTCCACCACTTCGCGGAACTCGATCCCCTCGCCCGGGTCGAGGTCGAAGGTCACGCGGTCGGGTTTTTCGAGATGCGAGAGGTGACTGCCCCAGGCGTGGAACTCCACCACGCCGAACTGCGCCAGCGCCAGGTAACCCTTGGCATCCTCGATGGTGAGATAGGTCTTGTCCTCCTCGTCGGAATTCTGCGTCTCGAACACGTTGATGCTCTTCGGCATGCCCTTGAACGCATGCCGCTGGAAGAAGCAGTCCTTCGACAACCCGGTCGGGCAGCGGAACAGCGACACCGGCCGGTTGAACAGATGCGGCAGCATGAAATCGCCCACCGCCGCATAATAGACCGCGATATCGAGCTTGGTCGGGCCGCTCTTGCCGAACAGCCGCCGCTCCGGGTTGGTGATCGAGATCGAGGCGAGATCCGCATCGGTGATCAGCCGCTGCCGCGGCGCCGCCGAGGCGGTCAGCTCGGTCTCGATCAGGCCCTTGAACACCGAGTGCCGCAAGAGGTTATCCGAGGTCCGGTTGGCATAGTGCACCTTGCAGCGCAACACCGGCTGCACCCAGATGATGTCCTTGGGCGCCCCTTCCAGCTTCAGCGCCGGATCCTGTAGCGGCTCGAGCCGGTGCAGCAATTGCGTCAGCATCGCTGCGTCGAACCCGGTGCCGCATTTGCCGCGATACTCGAGCTCTCCATCGACGAACTCGGCCAGCGCCAGCGAGGCCAGCCCTTCGGCCGCCGCCGAAACGGTATAACCTGCTATGACGAAGTCGCCTGATGGTTTGGCCTTCACCTTCACCCAGGTCGAGGTCCGCCCAGACTGGTAGGTCGCATTGGTGCGCTTCGAGACGATGCCCTCGAGCCCCAGCGCCGAAGCCTGCTCGTAGAGCGCCTCGCCGTCGCCCTCGACATGGTCGCTGAGCTGGATCGCCGAACGGCCGGAAACGTGTCCGCCCAGCATCTGCGACAAGAGTCGCTTCCGGTCGGTAAGTTCGGCCCCACGCAGATCGTAGCCGTCGAGATAGAGCAGGTCGAAAGCATAAAAATGCAGCTTGCTGCCGGCTCCCTCGGCCAGCGCATCCTGCAGTGCCGAAAAGCGCGAGATGCCCTTTTCGTCCAGCACCACGATCTCGCCGTCGATGATCGCCTGCTTCACCGGGAGCTTCGCGAACTCCTTGGGCAGGTCGCCATAGCGCTTGGTCCAGTCGATGCCGCTGCGGGTGATCAGCTTCACCTTGCCGTCGATCACATGGGCGATGGTGCGGTAGCCATCGAACTTGATCTCGTGCAGCCAGTGACTGGCCTTGGTCTCCTGCGGCGGCTCAGTCGCCGAGGCCGCGAGCTGCGGCTCCACCTGCTCCGGCGGCGGCGCCTTCACCGCGCCGTCGACACTGGAGGCCTTGATCGCCCTGACCGGTTTCGGCTTCGCCGCCTCAAGCAGCTCTTCCGTAGTCAGCCCCGATTTCACGCTTTCCGGCCGTTCGGCAAGGATGTCGGTTTCCGTATCGACTGCCGGATCGTGCTCCTTGAACAGCAGCCAGTTTTCCTTGTCGTTGTCGCCGGGCCGCCCCTTGAGCTTGGTCAGCATCCAGCCGCCCTTCAGCTTTTCGCCCCACAGCCGGAACTTGAAGCCGCCCTTTTTGAGCCCGGCGTCGACATCCTCCATCGGCGCCCAGTCGCCGGTATCCCAGACGATCATCGGCCCGCCGCCATATTCGCCTTCCGGGATCACCCCCTCGAAGTCGATATATTCGATCGGATGGTCCTCGGTATGCACCGCCAGCCGCTTGTCAGCCGGGTTGAGCGAAGGGCCGCGCGGCACCGCCCAGCTCAGCAGCACCCCGCCATGCTCGAGCCGCAGGTCATAGTGATCGGCGGTGGCCGAGTGCTTGTGCACCACGAAGCGCGTGCTGCCGGACGCGACCGCGCCGCCAGCGGGCTCCGTGGTTTTGGAGAAGTCGCGTTTCCCGCGATACTTGCTGAGCTTGGTTTCGGCCATGGCGCGACGCTAGAGCATTTCGCGATGGAGTTGCAGTGGTTTGGCGACTGCTGTGAGCTCCCCTCCCCCTTGAGGGGAGGGGTTGGGGGTGGGGGGCCCTCGGTGCTCCCCGCCCCACCCCCTCCCTCAATCCCTCCCCTCAAGGGGGAGGGAGGCTATCGCTTCACCTCCGAGGTTCAGCTCCCACCCTCCACTTGCCGCGCCGATTGCCGGAAGATCAGTTCGGGTTTCAGCTGCGTGCTGCGCGGCAGTGGCACGCCGCGATCGAGGTGGTTGATCGCGGCTTCCGCCGCCTGGGCGCCGAGATCGGCGATCGGCTGGCGCACGGTGGTCAGCGGCGGGAAGAAATGCGCCGCCGACTCGATATCGTCATAGCCGACCACCGAGATCTCGCCGGGAATCTCGACCCCGGCGTCGTGCAACCCGTGCAGCAGGCCGATCGCCATGATGTCGCTGAGCGCAAAGATCACGTCGGGCCGCGGGCCCGGCCGCATCAGGATCTGCCGCGCCGCCGCCAGCCCGCCATCCATGGTGAGGTCGGTGCGCACCAGCCAGTCGCCCGCGAGCCCGATGCCATGCGCTGCGAGCCCCGCTGTCAGTCCGGCAAGGCGGTCGGCCATGCGCGGATGGCTCTCAGGCCCCGAGACGCAGACGATGCGCTGGAAACCGGCCCGGGCGAGATAGTCGCCGACCAGTCTGCCGCCCTCGACCGAGTCGTCGGAGAATACCGAGGCCACTGTGTCGGCCGGTGCGTCGATCGCCACCACCGGAACGCGCTTGATCTGCCCCAGCCGGCGGAAGAATTCCGGGCTGGCATTGGTGGTCATCACCACCATGGCGTCGACCCGCTTGGTGAACAGCGTCCGCATATAGGCGACGAGGTTGGTCGCCACGTCGTCGGTGTTGCAGATCATCAGCGTATAGCCGTGCTTGAAGCAGGCCCGCTCCACCCCGCGGATCACCTCGCCGAAGAACGGGTTGGAGGTGGTGGTGACGATCATCCCGATAGTGCGGGTGCGGCTCGACTGCAGGGCCCGCGCCACGTCCGAGGGGAAATAGCCGAGATCGGCGATCGCAGCATTGACCCGGCGGGCGGCATCCTCGCTCACCGGGCGGGTCTTGTTGATCACATGGGAGACGGTCGTGAACGAGACGTTCGCGCGCTTGGCAACGTCCTTGATGGTGACCATTGCGGCTCCCGCTGACCTCTCCCGCTAACTGCGCGACCTCGACTTGAGCCAGCGGTCGAAGGCCACGGCGACGATCAGGATCAGGCCGATGACGATGGACTGCGTGTAGGACGAGACATTGTTGAACTGCAAGCCGTTCTGCAGCACGCCGATCAGCGCCGCGCCCACCACCGTACCGCCGACGCTGCCGATGCCGCCGAACAGCGAGGTGCCGCCGATCACCACCGCCGAGATCACCGTCAGCTCGTAGCCGATGCCGGCCACCGCCTCCGACGAGTTGAGCCGCGCCGAGAGGACGAAGGCCGCGAGCCCGGCAAAGAACCCGACGATGATGTAGACCGAGATCAGGATGCGATCGACGCGCAGGCCCGAGAGCCGCGCCGCTTCGGCATTGCCGCCCACCGCATAGACCGCCCGGCCATAGCGCGTGTAGCGCAGCACCAGGTGGCAGAGCAGCGCCGCCACCGCGAAGATGATCACCGGCACCGGCACCGGCCCGACCAGCCCGGTGCCGAACCAGCGCATCGAGGCGTCGAACCCCGAGATCGGCCCGCCATTCGAGAGCGTCAGGGTCAGCCCGCGAAAGATGGTGAGCCCGCCCAGCGTCACGACGAATGGCGGAACCTTCAATCGGGTGATCGCAAGCCCCTGCACGCCACCCGCTACTGAGCCGACGATCACCGCGGCGAGCAGCGCCGCGAACCAGCCGAAGCCCTGCCCGCCGCCGGCGGAGAGCGACATCGAGTTGGCCGTGCCGCCTTTCGCCACCACTGCGGCGACCATGCCGCAGAAGGCGAGGAGCGAGCCGACACTGAGGTCGATACCGGCAGTGAGGATCACGAAGGTCATCCCCAGCGCGATCAGCCCGGTGATCGAAATCTGCCTCAGGATGTTGAACACGTTGATCGGGTCGATGAAGCTGGGCTTCAGCGCCGTGAACACCACCACCAGCGCCAGCAGGAACAGCAGCGGTCCGAAGCGCTTGAGGATGCCGAACGTGTTCGGGCCCTTCTTTTCGGCGGGTTCGGTCGTCGTGGTCATGCTGTTTCCCCCTGCCGCTGGTCGAGCGCCATCAGCGCCATCAGTTTTTCTTCGGTTGCCTCGACCGCCGGCATCTCACCGGTGATCCGGCCCTGCCGCATGGTGACGATCCGGTCGCTCACCGCCAGCACTTCGGGCAGCTCCGACGAAATCACCATCACCGCGATCCCCCGCGCCGCCAGCTGCACCAGGATCTGGTGCACTTCCGCCTTGGCTCCGACATCGACGCCGCGCGTCGGCTCGTCGACGATCAGTACTTTCGGGTCGCGTGCCAACCAGCGGGCGAGGATCACCTTCTGCTGGTTGCCGCCCGACAGCCCGTCGATGGTCTGCTCCGGCGACGCCATGCGGATGGAAAGCGCCTTCTTGTACTCGCCCAGCGCCGCCCGCTCCTTGCCTTCGGCCATGATGCCGAGGCCACTGGAATAGGTCCTGAGCGCTGCCACCGAGAAATTCTGCAGGATCCCCAGCATGGCGAAGATCGCCTGGTGCTTGCGATCCTCCGGCACGAGGCCGATGCCCAGTTCGATCGCATCGGCCGGCGATGCCGGGGCAATGGCCTGCCCGTCGAGCGTCACCGTGCCGGCCGCGATCCGGTCGGCCCCGAAGATGGCGCGTGCCAGCTCGGTGCGGCCGGAGCCGACCAGCCCGGCGACGCCGAGGATTTCACCGGCCTTGAGGTCGATATCGACGCCATCGAGCACGATGGCATGCGGCGCTTCGGGGTCGCGCACGGTGCGCAAACCGCGCACGCTGAGCCGCACTGCGCCCGCGGCGTTGCGGTGCGTCGGCCGGGCATAGAGTTCCGAGGCCGCCCGCCCCACCATCTTCTCGATGATCTCGGGGATCGGGATTGGCTGGTCGGTACGGGTGAGATGGCCGGCGAGCCGCCCGTCGCGCAGCACCGTCATGCGGTCGCAGATGGCGGAGGCCTCCTCCAGCCGATGTGTCACGAACATGATGGCGACGCCCTCGGCGCGCAGCTGCGCCATGATCCTGAGCAACTGGCTGACCTCGGTCTCGGTCAGCGCCGAAGTCGGCTCATCCATGATGATCAGCCGGCTCTCGAGCGACAGGGCGCGCGCAATCTCCACCAGTTGCTGCTCGGCCACCGACAGCGCCGAGACCGGCGTATCCGGATCGATCGTCAGCCCGACGCGGGCAATAATCCCGGTGGTCTCGCGCCGCATCCGCCGCCAGTCGATGATGCCGAAGGCGCCGAGCGGGGCGCGACCGATGAAGATGTTCTCGGCCACCGACAGCGTCGGGATCAGGCTCAGTTCCTGGTAGATGGTGACGATGCCGGCCCGCTTGGCCGCATCGGGGCTGTGCGGCCGATAGTCGGCGCCATCGAAGCTGATGCGCCCGCTGGTCGGCGGCTGCGCCCCGGAGAGGATTTTCAGGAGCGTCGATTTGCCCGCGCCATTCTCGCCGAGCAGCCCGAGGATTTCCCCGCGCCGCACCTCGAGTGACACGTCGTTCAGGGCAATGACGCCGGCAAAATGCTTGGAGACGCCGACCACT
>JAEUMC010000375.1 GCA_016793415.1 Devosia sp.
GCGCTTGCCCGCCATGTCGGTGACAACGACGCGACACCAGCTGCCGGCGAAACGGGAAAGATCGAGTTCGGCCGTGGTGATCGCCTCGCCATGCACCACCGCCGACTTGGCGCCGGGACCGGCCAGCACGATGCTGCGCACCGGCGAGGCGGTGACACTCAGCCGGTCGCCGTCGCGCTCGATCGCGACGATCTCCGGGCCGGTGCTGGCGTAGTAGTTGCCGGCCTTCAGCGCCGCCAGCAGCGCTTCGGGCTCGAGCGTTTCGGACTTCACCTGCACCCAGCCGCCAAAGCTGTCACTGGCATGGAAATGCGCATCGTCGGAGGCAAAGCCGCTGAGCTTCCTGCCGCGCGTCATCAGATCGTCGAACAGCGCCACGCCATCCGGCCGGGCCGACAGCATCTCGCAGGTGTGGTTGTAGATCTCGACCGCATGCGCCGCGTCGAGCGCCAGCCCATCGGTGAAATCGAGCCCGTACCATTGCGGGTGGGCAATGCCGACAAAGGCGCCGGCCGCCGCGGCACGACGCGCCAGTGCCGGCCCGTCCTCGCCCTCCGGCGTCGGGGCGAAATCATCAGGCAGGCCGACAGCAAGGATATGCCAGAGATCGCCCAGATGCGTCGCCGGCGCATGCAGTTCGGCGCCGATCAGCGTGGTGAAGCTCTCGCTGCGATACGCGCGCGTGTCGGTCAGCGGAAAGCTGAACTGCGGCAGGAAGTGATCGGAGAGGCAGAGGAAATCATAACCCGCCTCGCGGTAGCGGCGGCAAACCTCGGCCGGATCGAGCGCCCCATCCGAGCGGTTCGAGTGGGTATGGAGGTTTCCCTTCCAGAAGCGGCCGGGGGCGGAAAAAGCCGAAAGCATAGTGGTCTCCGAGAGGTATCAGGCGGCGAGAACGAAATGGTTGGCCCCGACCTCGTCATAGCGCGGCGGCGCCGGATCGTAGCCGACCGGATAGATCGGCGAGGGCAGCAGGCCGGCCGGCGGCACGATGCGGCGTGGCGCGGTCGGATCGGGGTTGGGCACAGCGGCCAGCAGCGTGCGCGTATAGGGGTGGCGCGGATCGCCGAACACCGCGTTGCGTGGGCCGATCTCGACGATTCGCCCCATATGCATCACCGCGACACGGTGGCTGACCCGCTCCACCACCGCCATGTCGTGCGAGATGAACAGGTAGCTGAGCCCCAGTTCCTGCTGCAGCTCGATCATCAGGTTGACCACCTGGGCCTGGATCGAGACGTCGAGCGCCGACACCGGCTCGTCGGCGACGATCAGCTTGGGCGAAAGCGTCAGGGCGCGGGCGATGCAGAGCCGCTGCCGTTGCCCACCTGAGAACTCGTGCGGGTAGCGCTCGAGTTGCTCGTCGCTGAGGCCGACCCGGCGGATCAGCCCGACCACGCGGTCCCGTAATGCCGACCCCTCCTCGACGCCATGGATCACCAGCGGCTCGGCCACCTGCTCGAAGGCGGTGAGCCGCGGATCGAGCGCCGCATAGGGGTCCTGGAAGATGATCTGCATGTCGCGCCGTTTCTTGCGCAACGCGTCGCCCGATAGCCGGGTGAGTTCGTCGCCCTCGAGCGTGACGCTGCCGGATTTCGGCTCGACCAGCCGCAGCACGGAACGGCCGGTAGTGGATTTGCCGCAGCCGGATTCCCCTACCAGCGCCAACGTCTCGCTGCTGCCGATGCTGAACGACACGTCGTCCACCGCGTGCACGTTGGCGACATGGCGCTGCAGCACACCCTTCTTCACCGGAAAGCGAGTGATGAGGTGCTTCACGTCGAGCAGCGGCCGATGCGTCGGCGCTGCTTCATGCGTCAGCGCCTCGCCGAACCTTGCCGGCCGGCTGGCCCCCTGCATCGAGCCGAGCCGCGGCACGGCGGCGAGCAACTGCTGGGTATAGGCCTCGCGTGGGCGGGCGAAGAGTTCGCGCGTCGCTGCCTCCTCGACCTTCCTGCCATGCCGCATCACCACCACGCGGTCGGCCATTTCGGCGACGACGCCCATGTCGTGGGTAATGAACAGCACCGCCATGTCGCCCTCGGCCGCCAGCGAGCGCACCAGTTCGAGGATCTGCGCCTGGATCGTCACGTCGAGCGCCGTGGTCGGCTCGTCGGCAATCAACAGGCGCGGCGAGCAGGCGAGCGCGATGGCGATCACCACGCGCTGCCGCATGCCGCCCGACAGTTCATGCGGATACTGCGAAAAGCGCCGTTCCGGCTCGGGGATGCGCACCCGCTTCAGCAGTTCGACGGCCCGCCGTGCCGCCTCGGCGGCGTCGGCCTTCTGGTGCAGGCGGATCACTTCGGCGATCTGCTCACCGACGGTGAAGACCGGGTTGAGCGAGGTCATCGGCTCCTGGAACACCATGGCGATCTCGTTGCCGCGGATGGCGCGCAGCACCGCCTCGTCGGCCGTGGCGAGGTCGACCACTTTCGCATCCTTGCGTCGGAAGCGGATGGCGCCCTCGGTGACGCGGCCGCCGGAATACTTGCCGAGCCCGAGGATCGACATCGCCGTCACCGACTTGCCCGAACCGGACTCCCCCACCACCGCGACGCATTCGCCCGAGCGGATCTCGAAGCTCAGCCCGTCGACGGCAACGACCGGTCCGTTATCGGTTTCGAACACGACCTTGAGGCTGTCGACATCGAGGATGGCGGTGTTGCTCATCACGGGGCTCCGTACAGGTCCGGTGCAGGAGGGCCGGCGGGGATCGCTCCCCGCCGGCAGGTGCGTCAGTCGTTGAAGGCCACGGCGCCGGCGCGGAAATCCAGCACATAGGGGATGTGGCCCGGCAGTGGCTTCCACTCGAGGCTCTTGCTCATGCCGTAGGATTCATACGGCTGGTACAGCACCAGGAACGGCGCCTCGTCCTTCACATAGGCCATGATCTCGGCATAGGCGGCCTTGCGGGTCTCGATGTCGGTCGAGTAGCGGAAGCGCTCCCACATCTCGGTATAGGCCTCGTTCGGCTTCCACGAACCGCCGGTGATGCGGGCGCCGGTCGGGCTCCACATGGTGCCGAATGAACCCGCCGGGTCGGCGAAGTACATCGGGTTCGACCAGTTGCGCGATTCCATGTCCTTGTCGTCGCCGGTCCATTTCGGATCGACCTTCAGGTCCATCGTGACGCCGACCGCCGCCCACATCTCCTTGATCGCCTGCGCGGCGAGCAGCCCGTTGGTATAGTAGACCGGGTCGGTGTCGTAGCGGACGGTCTGGCCCTCGAAGCCGGCTTCCTTCAGCAGCTCCTTGGCCTTTTCCGGGTTGTACTCGAAGGTCTGGAGCTCCGGCATGTAGAGCTGGCCGTATTGCGGGTAGGTGTGGGTCGAGGGCACCACGGCCTTGCCCAGCCACAGCGCCTCGTTGAGCAGGTTCCGGTCAATCGCCATGCTGAGCGCCTGGCGGATGCGCTTGTCGGCCAGCTTCGGGTTTTCGGTGTTGAAGAACACCACATGGAACAGCGGCGTCACCGCCCCCTCGACCTTGAGGTTCGGGTTGGCTTCGATGGTCGCCAGCTGATCGGGCGGCACATTGGTGATGAGGTCGACTTCGCCATTGGCGAGCGCGGTGATGCGGGTCGCCATCTCGGGAATGCGGCGGAGCTCGGCGCTGTCGAACGGCGCCTTGTCGCCCCAGTAGTCGGCGAACTTCACGTAGGTGAGGCCCTCACCGGGCTGGAAGTTCTGGATCGAATAAGGGCCGGTGCCGACCGGCGCGAGACCGAAGGCGTCGAAATCGCTGGGCTCGACCACGGCCGGATCACCCGAAAGGCCGGCGACATAGGCCTTGGGGACGATCGAGCCTTCCGAGGTGTTGAGCAGCGTCTCGAACAGCGGCTCGGGCTTGAAGGTGGTGAAGCGCACCGTGTTGGCGTCGACCGCCTCGACCTTCTCGAAATTGTTGAAGAACTGCTTCTTCACCGAGCCGAACTCGGGGGTCGCTTCGTTGATGATGCGCTCGAACGAGAACACCACGTCCTCGGCGGTCATGGTGGCGCCGTTGTGGAACTTCACGCCGTCGCGCAGCTTCACCTCGAAGATGGTCGGCTCGACCTGCTTCCACGCGGTGGCGATGCCCGGCTTGAAGGTGACTTCGGCGGACGAATAGTCCTTCTCGATCAGCGGATCGAAGGCGTTGTAGTAGATCTGCGAGCCGGTGTTGGAGTGGTCCTTGCCCGGGTCGAGCGTGGCCGGCAGGTTCTGCACCGCGACCTTGAGGTCGAGCGCGAGGGCCGGCGCCACCAGCATGGTGGTCGTGGCGAGGGCGATGAGCAGGGTCTTGTGCATGACAGCATCCTGGTTTTGACAAGCACCGTCCCGGCCGGCCGATCGGTGATCGGACGGAGGGCTGATGCGTAGGGCGGAAGTGGCTGGCCGGCGCGGAACTGAGGCCGCGACAGCCGGGTTGCCGGGTTGACCCCGGTTACTTGAGCTTGACGTCGAGCGCGTCGCGCAACCAGTCGCCGATGAGCAGCACCAGCAGCGAGACGAACATGATGGCAAGCGATGGAACGACGGCGATCCATGGGCTCGAAGCGAGGTAATCGCGTCCGAGCCCGACCATGGAGCCGAGCGTGGCGGTGGGCGGCTGCACCCCGAGCCCGAGGAACGACATCGAGCTTTCCAGAAGGATCAGCGCCGAGAAGGTCATCGTCCACATCACGATGATGGGCGAGACGATGTTGGGCAGGATGTGTTTGAGAAGGATCCGCGGATGCGTGGCGCCGGCGGCGATGGTCGCCTCGACGAACGGCATGCGCGACACCGTCAGCACCTGCGCTCGCACCACCCGGGCATAGGCCTCCCACCCGGCGACGCCGATCACTGCGATCAGCACCGGCAGCGAGTTGCCGAAGATCGCGATGACCAGCAGCGCGATCAGCGTGAACGGCACGGCGATCTGGATATCGACCAGCGCCATGATCAGCGCCCCGAGCGGGCCGCGAACATAGCCGGCGAGGACGCCGAGCGCCGTGCCGAGCAGCATCGAGATCAGGCTGCCGAGCAACGCGATCAGCATGGTCAGCTGCAGGCCATAAAGCGTGCGCGAGAGCATGTCGCGGCCGAGCTGGTCGGTGCCGAGCGGATGCTCCAGCATGGCGCGCTCGAACCCGACCGGCGGACGGAGGCGCGCCAGCAGCGTCTGCGCATTGGGGTCGTACGGCGCCAGTACCGGCGCAAGCAGCGCCACCAGCAGGATCAGGACGAACAGCCCGATATAGAGCCGCATCAGCCAGTTGGCCTTGCGCCACAGCATGGCGAGCGTGCCCTGCCCGCGACGCGAGTTGCGGGATGTGTTGCGGGCCTTGGGCGCGAGGCCCGGCAGCGGGGCGGCGAGATCGGTCATGCTGTCACCTTCACGCGAGGATCGATGGCGGCGTAGAGCAGGTCGACCACC
>JAEUMC010000381.1 GCA_016793415.1 Devosia sp.
GACCGTGCTCTTCATCACGTCATAGAGCTTGAGCGCTTCCTGCACCTGGGCCGGCGGCTCGACCGCGTTGGCGGCGGTTTTGTCGTTGTACCAGATCTGCCAGCCCATGGCGTAGAAGGCGTTGCCGCTATAGGGCACGAAGTAACGCGGATCGAGCATCGCCGCGAGGCCGATGCCGCCGCCGAAGCGGTTGGTGGTGGCGTCGTAATCCATGTTCTGGCGGATGCGCACTTCCCACAGCGAGCGGTCGATGAGCTTGAGCTGCCCGTCGATACCGACGGCCTTCAGCATGGGCATCATCAATTGCATCATATCGACCATCTCGAGCCGGTTCTGATCCTGCTCGAAGACGATGGTGATGCGGCGGCCGGAACTGTCGAGGCGATAGCCATCGGCATCCTTGTTGGGCGCCGCCTTGTCGAGCGCTTCGTTGGCCTTGGCGAGGTCGAACTCGGTGAACTGCTTGGCCAGCCGCTCGTTGTAGAGCGGATCGCCCTCGGCGATGGCCGGCTGCGAAGCCGAGCCGATACCGACGAACACCGAGTCGATCAGCGCCTGCCGGTCGATAGCGTGCGACAGCCCGATGCGGAAATCCTTGTTGGAGTAAAGCTCCGCCTTCACCTTGTCGGGGTGGGTCATGTTGAGGCAGATCGCCATCTCGTTGGGCTGGGTCGAGAGCGTCGTATAGAAGCCGTAGCCGCCGCGCTCCTTGCCGTCGAACAGCACCGACTTGTTGGTCGGGGTGCCGATATACTGGTCGAGCAGGTCGATCTCGCCCTGCAGGCACTTGAGCAGCAGCACCTGCGCGTCAGCGACCAGTACGTAGTCGATGCTGTCGAGATAGGGCAGCTGGTTGCCTGATGTGTCGACCTTGAAATAGTAGGGGTTGCGCTCGGCGATGGCGTGCTCGGTGCTCTCGCCCGGCGCCACCTTCATCTTCCAGGGATGGAGGACGGGGATTTCGCTGTTGGTGAAGAAGTCGTCCTCGAGCGCCGCGCCGGATTTCTTCTGGAACAGCTGCACCCAGCCCGAAAGCCCCTGGTCGGTCGCGAGCTTATCGGCATCCGGATTGTACTTGGGCAGGAACTGGCTGAGATAGTGCTTGGGAAAGCGCGTGGTCTGGTCGCTATCGGCCCAGGCCAGCAGCAGGAGGAACAGCCCGTTCGAACTCTTGAAGCTGACCTTGAAGGTGACGTCGTCGATCTTGGTGAACACCGCCTTGTCTTCACCGACGATCAGATGGTCCTGGTTGGTGACCTCGATCTCGGGGTTCGAGAACACATCCTCGTACCAGAACATCACGTCGTCGGTGGTATAGGGCTGCCCGTCCGACCACTTGTGGCCTTCGCGCAGCTTGAAGGTGAACTCGGTGGCGGCGTCGTTGGCGACGACGGATTCGGCGACGTTCGGGATCACCCCGGTCCATTCCGGGTTGTAGCGCATCAGCGGCTCATAGGCCTGGTAGCGGAACAGCATCGACAGCGAGCCGCCGCCGACAATGGTCGAGCGCCAGGTGCCGCCATACTTGCCGACTTCCTTGAGCGGGGTTACCACCATCGGATTCTTGGGCAGGCGCTCGGCGAGCGGCGGAATGGTCCCCGCATCGGCCAGCGCCTTCAGCATCGGCGCCTCGCCGATGGCCGCGGCGAGGGCCGGGCCGAGGCCGGTCGCAGCGGCGGCCAGCGTTGCCAAGGACGACGTGACGAACAGTCTCCTCGATAGCTTGATCATCTCACAT
>JAEUMC010000422.1 GCA_016793415.1 Devosia sp.
AACCAGCGGACGGGCAAGTCGATCAAGGTCACGATCAACGACCGCGGTCCCTTCGCCAAGGGCCGCATCATCGACCTCAGCAAGGCAGCTGCTGCCAAGCTCGGCACCAAGAATTCCGGTGTCGGCAAGGTGTGCGTCGCCAAGCTCTGAAGACGTCAGACCGGATGCACTCAGGACAGGGTTGAGACCTGTCCAGTTCGAGTGCGTGGCTCAAGGCCCACCGGTTCGCTAGAGATCAGGGGTCGCCCGGGTGAGACGGGCGGCCCCTTTGCGTTTCTCACAGGTCGTTGGCTGCGTTGAGTTCGCTCGTCGTCAGCCCGTCTCCTTCAGGGTCGAGCGGGTGCGGCTCCGCCCCGATGATCGCCTCGATATCGACCGCGAGCTTGGTGAGGTCGAGATCGGCGACCTTCTCCACCGGCTGCCGCTCCAGGGCATGCTTCAGCGCTTCTTCGATCAACTGGGTGCGCAGGGCTTCATCAACCGCCATTGCCATCGATCTTGATCCCTCCCTGGTCGACGCGGATCTCGAGCGCCGGCTTCTGCGACTCCTGGTAGGCGATGTAGATGCCGAAGCCCACCGCGAGTGCCGCGAGCACTGCGATGATTGTGTAAAGCGAACTTCTGGTCATGCCGGGCTCCTCTGACGCTGTCACGCAAGCAACGCATCAGCCCGGCGGCTGGTTCAATCGGCGATTGACCGAAGCGCTCCGACGAAGGCGTCGATGCCGTCATCGAGGCCGCCCGAGTTGTCGATGATGACCGGTACGATCCCGTCCGGCACCGGCGCGCCTTCGCGCTGCAGCCGGGCTTCGATATCCTCGGCGCTTTCGCGGCCACGTCCGGCCAGGCGCCTTGCCCGCACGTCGGGTCGCGCCGTCACCAGCAGCACGTGGCAGTTGGGATATTTCTCGATCGCCCGCTCGATCACCTTGCGCGAGGTATTCACCACCACGATCCGCCCGGCCACCATGGCGGCGTCGATCGCCGCCGGCACACCGTAGCAGAGCCCATGCGCCTCCCAGTCGAGCGCATAGGCGCCGCGCAGCTTCTGCCGGCCGAACTCATTGACGTCGACGCTGTCGTGATCCTCGAGCTCGACCATCGCCGTGCGGGTCACCACCCGGCGCGGGAAACTGAAGCGATGATCATCGGCGAGCGCCGCCCTGGCCGCGCCGATCAGCGTATCCTTGCCGGCGCCCGACGGCCCGACCACCAGGGCGAGGGCGCCGTGACTCATCAGCTCACCCGCTTGCCCTGCCGCCACACCGAGCGCACCACCGGCACGGGGTCGGTCCGCCGCACCCGCACCAGGTCGGCGCGCTTGCCCACGGCAACTTCGCCACGATCGCTCAGATGCGCCGCCGCTGCCGGCCGCGACGTCACCATGCCGATGGCCTGTGGCAGGCTGATATTGTCGGCCCGCTCGGGCAACAGGAACGCCGCATAGATCAGCGCGAACGGTACGTAGTCCGAGCTCAGCACGTCGAGCACGCCGACCTTGGCCAGTTCCGCCGCCGAGATATTGCCGTTGTGCGACTGGCCCCGCACCACGTTGGGTGCCCCCATCAGCACCGCGAGGCCGGCGGCGTGGCAGGCGCGCGCCGCCTCCATGGTGGTGGGGAATTCGGCAATCGCCATGCCGTCGCGCACCGCCTCGTCGACGTGTTCGACCGTCGCGTCGTCATGGCTGGCGAAGGCCAGCCCGATCTCGCGGCCGCGCTTCAGGATCGCCGCCCGGTTGGTGTCGGCATATTTGTCGCGCTCTGCCTGCCGGTCGGCGATGAACTGCGTCATCTCGGCGTCCGAGAGGCGCAGCTTCTTCTGGTAATAGGCGATGTAGTGCTCGAGCGTGGTGTACTGCCGTGCGCCCGGCGTGTGGTCCATCAGCGAGGCCAGCCCGACGATCGGGTTGCTGCAATTGTCCTCGAACTGCTGCGCCACGTCGGGCGTCGCCAGCTCGCAACGCAGGTGAATGTGGTGATCGGCCCTGAGCCGGTCGCTGGCATCGGCCTCGGCCACCGCATCGACCATGGCACGTACGTCCGCGGTGATGTCGCCGGTCTCAGGGTCGGAGCCGATCCGTACCGCGTCGAACACCGTGGTGATCCCGGCCCCGGCGACCTGTGCATCGTGGCTCTGCAGTGCCGCAATGGCGTTCCAGGTGACGCCCGGGCGCGGCCGGTAGTGGTTCTCGAAATGGTCGGTGTGAAGCTCGACGAGGCCGGGGATGACGTAGTCCCCCTCGACATCCTCACCGGTGCGGGCCGAGCCGGTGTCGATCGCCGCGATGACGCCGTCGCGCACCAGCACCGAGCCGGTCACCACCTCGTCGCTGAGAACGATACGAGCGTTAGCGAGCGCGAATTCGCTCATTGGCGGCCTCCCCGGTCAGAATGAAATCGCCGAGGCGCACGAACGGCGCCCCCGGCTCAGGCTCGTGAAACAGCACCAATCTGTCCAGCATCGTTTCGGCTTCGGCCAGCCGGCCGAAATGGGCGGTCGCGGCGCGCGCATAGGCCTCGCGCTCGTGCTCCGGCAGCCG
>JAEUMC010000426.1 GCA_016793415.1 Devosia sp.
ATTGCCGGACCAGGCACCAGGGCCCGCGGCAGTGGTCGATGCGCACGCGCTCGCCGGCCGCCAGCACGCCGACGATCGGATAGCTGCCGCCGGGACCGGCCCGGACATTGACCACGGTGGAGGCCACGGCGCCGCCGGCGCTGGCCGGTGCGCCGGCAAGTCCGAGGCCGGCGAGCGTGACGAGGACCGAGAGGGCGACGCGGGCAGGGGACATGCCGGGCTCCTTTGCCGGATGAGGCGCTCGGAGTAACGCGCGACAGCGGTGAAACGCTGCGTCGCCGCGGGCCGGGACGTTAACGGCCGGTAAACGAAAGCGCTCCCGGGAGCGTTTTGCCTAACGGCAAAGCCGCTCCCGGGGGGAGGACCCGGGAGCGCTTCAAGGTTGGCTGGAGAGGGCGGCGAAGCCGCGTCTGGCCGGATCGTTTCACCGCTTTGCGGTGAAGCCGACCGGGGGATCGTTTCGCCGTTCCGGCGGAAGCCGACCGGGGAGCGTTTGCCGCTACGCGGCAAGCCGCCCCTGGCCGGACCGTTTCACCGCCAAGGCGGTGAAGCCGGCCTAGACTTAGTAGCCAGTGCCACCGCCGATGCAGAACTGGGCGCCCTTGCCATCGACGCAGAAGCTGCCGAAGCCGTAGCCGGGCTTGACCGGGTAGACCGGACCATCATCGTAATAGTCGAAATCGAGCACGCTGGCCTTCACCCAGCCATCCGGGCCGGGGATCTGCAGCTTGTACCAGTTGTTCCACTGGCCGATGACCTTGACCTTGTCGCCTTCGTAGACGGTGTTGATCGGCTGCGAGGCGTTGGAGTGGTTCTTGCGGACATTGGCGTCGTGATCGACATAGGCCCAGGTGGCGGCCATGGAGGCGCCGGCGGTGGCGATGACGATGGCGGTGGCCAGAGCCGCAGTCTTGATGCTGGTGATGAACATGACGGGATCCTTGGTTGGAGTCGTTAGCGGCATTGCCGCCTTGTCATGAGGTGTAGCAGGGCCAACCTGAACGCAGGCTGAAACCACTGTAAATCTGCGGTAAACCGAAAAAGCAGAGCGCCTCCGGGAAGGGTATCCCGGAGGCGCGATGGAGGGAGTTCAGTCGGTTGGGGGGCAACTGCCGGATCGTTTCGCCGTTCCGGCGAAGCCGACCGGGGGGCCAGAGCGTTTCACCGCTTCGCGGTGAAGCCGCCCCGGGAGCGTTTCGTCGCCGAGGCGACGAAGCCGCCCCTGGGGTTAGTACCCGCCGCTCAGGCAGAACGAGGCGCTCTGGCCGTTGATGCAGAACGAGCCGCCGTAGCCGTAGCCGTAGCCGGGGAACGGGCCCGGGAACTGCGGGGCGAAATCGAGCACGTTGCCCTTCACCCAGCCGTCCTGGCCCGGGATCTGCAGCTTGTACCAGTTGTTCCACTGGCCGACGATCTTCACCTTCTGGCCGGCGGCGACCCAGTTGACGTTGGCAGAGTTCTGCTTGTGCCACTGCTTGACCTTGGTGTTGTTCTCGACCCAGGCGTACTGGGCGGCCATCGAGACACCGGCGGTGGCGATGACGACGAGGGTGGCGAGAGCGGCAGTTTTCAGGGTGCGGAAAGACATCTTCGGTTTCCTTCGTTTCAGGGTTGGCGTGAGCGCCTTGACCGTGAAGTTAGAAGGATGTGCCTGAACCGAAGCTGAAACACTCGTTTAGGTAGAATGATTTAGCGCGCTGAGCCAAATCTGTTCATCATTGTGGCGGCGCTTTACCAGCAGAAGAAGCTGGTGTCGTCATCGTCGTCGCAGGTCTTGATGGGGTCGAGCGGATCGAAGCCTTCGAACTTGTACGGGGTGACCTCGAGCTTGGCGCCCGACCCCACCAGGTAGGAGCCGCGTACCCAGCCGGCCGGCTCGCCATCCTTGCCCAGGAACAGGCACCAGTTGGACTCCCTGGTGCAGCGCTGCAGGCGAACCTGGGAGCCGCCGGGTAGCGTGCCGATGATGCGATAGCCGGCGCCCGGCCCGCTGCGCACCGGAATATCGCCTGAAGCGCGCGCCGTGCCGCGCGACGCGGCCTCGGCAGGCAGCACCGCAAGGCTGGCGGCAACGAGGCTGAGGGCGAGGAGGACGGCGCGCATCTGGAACTCCGGGGGTGTTGTTGTTCTTGCT
>JAEUMC010000429.1 GCA_016793415.1 Devosia sp.
AGAAAAAGGCGGGCCGAGGCCCGCCTTTCCGCATCAACGCGAGGACGTTTTCAGCCGAACAGGCGGAGCACGGCCTGGTCGGCCTGCGAGGCCATCGACAGCGCCGTCGAGCTGAGCTGCTGGCGGGTCTGCAGGGCGAGCAGGTTCGCCGCTTCCTCGTTGGTATCGGCCAAAGTCAGGTTCGCCGCGCCGGTTTCCAGCGTGTTGATCATGTTCTTGGTGAAGTCGGTGCGGTTCTGCACGATCGACAGGTTCGAGCCGAAGGACGAGGCCTGCGAGCGGAGCTTGCCGAGTGCGGTGCCCAGGATCTCGAGCTTCGCATCGAGGCTCGAGTCCGAGTCGAAGTCGGAGTTGACGACGTGGTCGATACCCAGGGTGGTGTTGTTGATGGCGATCGGGTCGCCACTCTCGTTCTTGGCCTGGATGTCGATGGTCGACGTGCCGGTCTCGTTGAAGGTCAGCTTGAGCTTGTCGCCGCGCAGCAGGTTGATGCCGTTGAAGGAGGCATCGTCGGCGAACTTGTCGAGCTGGTCACGCAGTTCGTTGAACTGGGTGACGAGGTTCTTGCGAACGGTGTTGCCGTCGATGGTGCCTTCGCCGGTGGTGCCGTCGACTTCACCGTCCGTGCCGACGCCGGTCACGGTGAGCTCTTCGGTCGAGAGGTTCTCGATACGGAGCTTGCCGTTGTCGTTGGAGGCGCGGATCTTGTCCTTCAGCGAGGTATTGGTGTTGATCTCCTGCACCAGGGCATCAACGGTTTTCACCGCGCCCGGAGCGACAGCGGCGACACCGGTATTGGATGCGGCCGCGATACCCGAGGTGTTGGTGATGGTGTTGGCGCCGCCGCCGTTCACGACGCCGACGGCAGAGATGGCGACCGACGATGTCGCGCCCGTGGTATTCGAGGTCAGTGACAGGGCAGTGCCCGAACCACCGACAGTGACGCCGGTCACGTTGGCATCCGACAGGGCCTGGGTCACGGCGGCACGCAGATCGGCGCCGCTGGTGATCGCGCCGCCGGCAATACCGGCGTCCGTCAGGGTCTGTGCGTCGATGGTCACCGGAGTGACGGCGCCGCCGTCGACCTGGATCGAGAAGTTCAACTGGTCGCCCGGATCGTCGAAGGTGACGGTCGAAGCGAAGTTCGACGACACGGTGCCCGCGGTAGCGGCAGAGCCGGCGCCGGTGGTGTTGAGGTTGATGCTGACCGGTGCAGTGCCGACAGCGCCGCCCTCGAAGGACAGCGTCTTCACCGACGCAGTGCCGATGGCAGTGGTGTCGAGCGCATAGGACATGGTCTTGAACGACTTGTCCTGACGCGCCTGGCGCAGGGCCGACTGCATGCCTTCGACCGTCTTGGTGATCGAGGTCAGACCGTTATCGGCGGCTTCGATGGTCTTGATGCCGTTCGACATCGAGTCCAGCAGGTTTGCCATGTCGGACGCACGACTATTCAGCGACGCGGCAGTAAAGAAGTTGGTCGGGTTGTCGAGCGCAGTGTTTACCTTGAGACCGGTGGCGAGACGCTCCTGCGTCTTTGCCATCGAGGCCGCGGTGGACTGCAGGCTCAAGAGGTTCGAGCGAACCGCTTTTGACAGGTTAACTTCCGGCATGGGTGGAATCCCTTCTGGCTAAATCGATAATCTCGTCCTGAGATTGATCCTGATCGTAGCCTCGGCCGGCTTAGGAATGGTTAACAGGATGCTGCCAGACGCAGTTAATTTTGTGTTCCGTGACGCACTGGCGTCACCCGCAAAACCTTGAATAACATAGGAAAATCGACGTTTCGGCAATTCTTGCCGAGCCCGCTGCGAGTGACCGCGAGTTAGGGAATCGGCGGTGCGAGGACGCAGAATCGAGGGTCAGACGAGCCGGTCGTGGAGGGCAAGCGAGCCCTGGGCGGGCAGGTCGGCGCTGCCGAGGCGAAGGATGATTTCGCGATCGCTGGTGGGCTTGGGCGGCAGCTGCCCCGAAAGCAGCGCCGCGGCAAAGGCCGAGCCCGGCGGAGGTGGCGGCGCGGGCAACGGCGGCAGCAGTGAAGCGGCGCTGTTCTGTGGGGGAGGGGGCGGCGCGGGTGTATCGGGCTGATCCGAACCGTGGGTGGAATCGCCAAGCAGCGACCGGGACCTGTAGTCCCCGACTGCTCCTAATCCCATCCTGATCGGTTCGGGCGCTATTCTGGCGCTCATGACCGGCATTCCCAATTGCCAATTAGCTGGCAAACATGCCGGTCCAGGCTTTCACCCTGCTTTCGTGGTTCGGCGCAATTTGCCGAAAACTGTAGCGATCAGAGCGCGCGGTTGATCGAGACGCCGCTCGCCGCCTGCGGCGGCTGGCCGGCAAGTTCGCCATTGGCGCCGTAGGTCTTGGGGCGGGCCCTGGCGCTCATCGCCTTGGCCACGTCGGTGAGCAGTTCCTCGGTGACCGAACGGGCGGTGGCGATGACGCGCAGGTTCTCGGCCATCTGCGTCGCCAGCCGATCGTGACCGCCCAGCAGCGCCTCGACGAGGGCAGGGGCTTCGGCGCGCAGCCGGGCCGACTGGCGCTGCACAGAGCGGGCATAGCCCATGTAGTCCTGCGCGAGGCGGGTCTTGTCGGCGGTCAACTGGCCCGCCTCCTTGGCGCGGCCGGCGCGGAGCAGCGTGGTCTCCTGGTTGAGCACGACCACGAGGCTTTCGAGCGTTTCCATGGCGAGGCCGCAGAGCTCGGCGGCGGGAAGGGAGTCGAGGGCCGCGAGGCGTTCGGCAGCTGCATTCATCATTTCAGCGCTCCGCTGGTTCTTGTTGTTGGGATGGAGTTCTGGGCGGCTTCCTGCGCCGCAATGAGGTCGGGCAGCAGCGCATCGGCGAGGCCGACGCCGCCCGAGCGGGCCAGCACGTCGGCCATCTGTTCGGCCTGCATGCCGCGCCAGGTTTCTTCGGCAAAGCCGCCACCCATGGCGCTTTCATCGGTCTTCAGCGAGGCGAACATTTCCTTCATCAAGGTGTTGAGGAAAACACCCTCAAGGTCTTTTGCCTGCTCGCGAAGATGGCCAACCTGGGCAGGCGACAGCGTCGTCGCCCTGTTCTGGCCGGCATAGCCCAGGCCGGAGGGAGAACTCAGCATCACAGCACCTCGATCTCGGCCTGCAGAGCCCCCGAGGCCTTCACCGCCTGGAGGATGGCGATGAGGTCGCGAGGGCTGATGCCCAGCGCGTTGAGGCCATCGACGAGCTCCTGGAGGCTCACCGATTCCGGCACCACCGCGAGGTTGCTGTCTGTGGTGCTCACCGAGAGATCGGTGCGCGGCTCGACCGCGGTCTGGCCGAGGCTCAATGGGTTGGGCTGCACGACCGTGGGGCTTTCGGCGATGGTCACCGTGAGGTTCGATTGTGCCACGGCGACGGTCGAGACCCGCACGTCCTTGCCCATGACAATGATGCCGGAGTTCTCGTCGATGACGATCTTGGCAGGCAGATCCGTCTCGATCACCAACTGTTCGATATCGGTCAGGAGGTCGACGATATTGCCGTTGAAGTTGCGCGGCAGGTTGAGCCGGATGGTCGCCGGATCCTCGGGCGTGGCGCAGGGCACGCCGATGAAATCGTTGATCGCCAGCGCGATGCGGCGCGAGGTGGTGAGATCGGGGTTGCGCAGCGCCAGGCGCAGCGAGCGCTGCGCGCCGAGCACGAAACCGATCTCGCGCTCGATCAGGCCGCCAGAGGAAATACGGCCGGTGGTCGGCACGCCTGAGACGACCGAGGCGGCATCGCCCTGAGCCGAGAAGCCGTTGATGGTCACCGAGCCCTGGGCAATCGCGTAGACCTCGCCGTCGGCGCCGAGCAACGGGGTGACCAGCAGGGTGCCGCCCTGCAGGCTCTTGGCATTGCCCAGCGAGGCGACGTTGACATCGAGGCGGGAACCCTGGGTCGAGAAGGCCGGAAGGTTCGCCGTCACCATGACTGCCGCGACGTTGCCGGTGCGCATGTTCTCGCCGCGGGTGTTCACCCCCAGGCGCTCGAGCATCGCCTGCAGGCTCTGCTTGGTGAACGGCGAATTGTTGAGCCCGTCGCCGGTACCATTGAGGCCCACCACCAGGCCATAGCCGACCAGCTGGTTGTCGCGAACGCCCTCGATATTGACCACATCCTTGATGCGGGCGGCAGCGGCATAAGTGACGCTCGGCTGCGGCACCAGCAGCAATGCCGCCACAAGACCAAACAGTGCGCGCTTGAGATCGAATTTGGCCATCTGGCAGTCCCCGGAGTGCGGCACATCCCCATGCGCCGTGATTGCCGGGGACGTTGCGAGAACCGTGCCAGTTTCGCCAACGCGTTGAAATGTAAAGAGAATGATGCTCGACGCGGTCTGTCCGGCCGTTCCGGGCGGCAAGTCCTGCCGGGTGCATTAACGTTTGCTTAACTGCTGGCGGCAGATTTTGCCGGGCAGTGGTTCGGGTGGTGAGTCCGGTGCGGATCGAGAACAATGCGCGGATAGGCAATGTCGCGGGTCGCTCTGCGACCGGCCGCAGTTCGTCCGGTGTGGCGTTCGAGATCGGGCAGGGGCCGCAGGCCCAGGAAGCGCGGCCAACCGCCACGATCGCCGCAGCCACTTCGCTGGATGCATTGTTGGCGCTGCAGGCCGTCGAAGACCCGCTGCTCAAGCGCAAGAAGCTGGTACGGCGCGGCAACCAACTGATCGACACGCTCGAAGGGCTGCGCGGCGACCTGCTGGTCGGCCGGATGGCCGAAGGGCGCCTCAACCAGCTCATGGCTGTGTTGAGCCAGGCGCGGGAGCAATCGGAGCCCGGGCTAGACGCATTGCTGGACGATATCGAGCTCCGAGCCCGGGTCGAGCTGGCCAAGCGCGGACTGTACCCCGCCTGACACAGTCGGCGACTGTCCACTCACGGATTAATCACCAAGCTTTTGAAAGCTTGCGAAGCATGCCCTTGCGCCACTATAAGGCCCGCCATTAGGGGCGTTTTGGAATCGAGTCAGAATGTCGACTGAAGTTCTTGAATACCGACCTACTCAGGACGAACCGTTTATGAACCCGCGCCAGCGGGAGTACTTCCGGCAGAAGCTGGAGCGGTGGAAGGAAGAAATCCTTCGGGAAAGCCGCGAAACGCTCGAGAACCTGCAGGAAGAAAGCCAGAACCATCCGGACATGGCCGACCGCGCCTCCTCGGAGAGCGACCGGGCACTCGAGCTTCGTACGCGTGATCGGCAGCGCAAGCTGATTTCAAAGATCGATGCGGCGCTCAAGCGGATCGAGGATGGCACCTACGGCTATTGCGAAGAAACCGGCGATCCGATCGGGATCGCCCGGCTCGACGCCCGGCCGATCGCCACGCTCTCCCTGGAAGCCCAGGAAATGCACGAGCGGCGCGAGAAGGTGTACCGCGACGAATGACAAAGAGGGCCCGCAGCGATGCGGGCCTTGTTGTTTTCCGGGTGGTTGAACGACCAGGGCGCTTCAGCGGCCGAGCAGCATGGCGAGCTTGGCTCCAACCATTCGCGTCACGAACCTGAGCGGCGTGCCGCTGACGCTCGGCAGGTCGCTGGGCAGCGTGACACCGGCAGGGACAAACCTGGTCTGGATCCGCATCTCCAGCGGTGGCGCCGGGGGCTCGATGCGGTCGCGATAGACCGGCGTCCAGTGCAGGATCGGATCGAGCCGCGCCAGCATGGCCGAGTTGCAGCAGCTGGCGACCATGCGTTGCGTGGTCGAGGCCGGCTTGAGCTTGTAACCCTCGAGCAGCTCGGCGCCTCTGGTGCAGCGCACTCGGTCGTTACGATAGAGCGCATAGGGCGTGCCGGCGCCGGCATCCAGAATTGCCGGCGCGCCGGGCAGGGCCTCGATCAGCCGGGAGCCGGCCTGGCAGTCGTCGCAGTGGCAGACAACGCTGATCACCGGCGTGCCGGTAAGCTCGAGCTCGACTTTGCCGCAGGCGCAGCGGGCCATGTAGCGTGCCGTCATCGCTGCCGGCTGCCATAGGCGGCGAGGAACACCCGCACACCGGCTTCGGCGTTGCGGCGCAGTTCAGCCGCGGATGGAATGGCGGCGTCGCCGAGCAGCATGGCCTGGTTCAGCGGCGCCGACATGATCAGCCAGTTGAAATGCTCCGCGGCGGTTGCCGGGTCACCGATCGTCAGCAGGCCGCGGGCCGCGAGGTTTTCGAACACCGCGGCCAGCATCTTCATGGCGCGGGCAGGGCCGCGCTCGTAGAGCACCCGGGCCAGCTCCGGGAAGCGCGTCACTTCGCCGATCACCAGTCGACGCAACTGCATGATGCGCGGCGTCAGCACCACCGTAAGCTGGCGGAGGGCGTATTCGACCAGGTAGTCGGCGAGGTCCTCGTCGGCGCCGAGCTGGGCCACATCGTTGTGCACGGTGTCGCCGGCGCCGGTGGTCATGCCGCCGACGATCTCGATGAACAGCGCTTCCTTCGAAGAGAAGTGCTTGTAGACGGTCTGCTTGGACACCGCGGAGAGGGCGGCGATCTCGTCCATGTTGGTGCCGAGATAGCCGCTCTTCAGGAACACCTCGGTAGCCGCATCGAGGATCGCCCGGCGTTTGCGGGCCGAGCGGCCGTCGCCTTCCGCATCCGCCTGTTCGTTCACTTCCAGCCCCATCGATCCGCCACTTTCCGAGAAATCCACAGCCGCGATTGACATCACAGTACTGGACAGTCTAGTTTCTGACAACAGCACAGAACTGGACGGTCCAGTTCTGTTGGCGGTGACGAGAGTCGCTGCTAGGGCAGGGAGAGGGTTTGAATGCCGAACCGACGCTTGATGCTGGTTGCCGCGGCGATTGGGGCGCTTGCCCTGCCGATCCCCGCGACGCCGGCCCAGACTGCAACCAAAGCGCAGACCGATAATCCGATCGCAGGAGATGTTTCGATGACTGATGCCAGCAAGTCCGCCACCCTCAAGGTTCCTGGCGCGACACTCTACTATGAGGTCAAGGGCCGCGGCCCGATGCTGCTGATCATCCCGGGCGGTCCGCAGGATGCCGGCGTGTTCGCCGAGCTGTCGCAGCAGCTGGCCGATCGCTACACCGTCGTCGCCTACGATCCGCGCGGCAACTCGCGCTCGACATTCGACGGCGAGATCAAGCCGCTGCTGATGGACCAGCAGGCGGATGACGCCGCGGCGCTGATCGAGGCGCTCGGCAGCGGTCCGGCCTATGTGTTCGGTACCAGCGGTGGCGCGCAGATCGGACTCAATCTGGCCGCGCGGCATCCGAACCTGGTCAAGGCTCTGGTGGCGCACGAGCCACCCTCGATGATGCTGATGGATGACCCGAGCGAGGCGGTGGCGGCCGACAAGGCGCTCTACGACACCTACCTCAAGGATGGCGTCGACGCAGCGATGGGGATGTTCTTCTCGATGAACGGGCTCGATGCAGGCAGCGACGCGTCCAAAGCGCCGCCGGAGTTCGAGATGCCACCGGAAGAAGCGGAGACTTTCGCCCGGGTGAGCGGCAATTTCGAGTACTGGCTGGCACACGGCATGCTGCCGCTGTCGCTCTATGTGCCGGATGTGGCGACGCTCAAGGCGGGCAGTCCGCGCATCATGGTCGCCATCGGCGAGGCATCGGCGGGCCAACCGATCGAGGAGATGAGCCTGGCCATCAGCAACAAGCTTGGCATCAAGGCGACACCGTTCCCCGGCGATCACATGGGCTTTGGTCCAAACGCTGCCGCGTTCGCCGCCGCGCTCGACAGATCGTTCGCCAACTGAAGGGAAACGCCATGCATATCCAGTTCGCCGAGTTGCCGGTGTTCGACCAGGATCGAGCCATTGGCTTCTATGTCGACAATTTCGGCTGCGAGGTGGCGGCCGATGCGCCGATGGGCGCGGACGGCTGGCGCTGGGTGGAGGTGAAGTTCACCGGCGCGCGCACGGCGCTGCACTTCCTTCGCCGCCCCGACGATGAGCCGTCGGCAGAACCGGTGCTGGTGCTGGTCGAGGCCGATGTGACGGGGACGATCGAACGGCTCCGTGCCAAGGGCGTCGAGATCATCACCGAGCCGGGGGAAGCCCCCTGGCAGCCGGGCCGCGTCGTCGCGGAGTTCCGCGACAGCGAGGGCAACCGGATGGTGCTCGGCAGCCA
>JAEUMC010000439.1 GCA_016793415.1 Devosia sp.
GGAGCGGCGCGTCGATCGGCAGTATCGGGCCATGCGCGGAGAGGTTGTAAGCGGTTGAGCCGGCGGGCGTCGCGACCAGCACGCCATCGCAGATCAGCTCCTCGAGGCGGGGCTGGCCATCGACCAAGATTTCCACCTTCACCGCCTGATAGGTCATGCGGAACAGCGACACTTCGTTGAGCGCCAGCGCCTTGTGCTCGGAGCCGTCGGCCAGCCGAACGTTCATTTCGAGCGGGTAGATGTGGGTGGGCTTGGCGGCGGCAAGCCGGGCTGCCAGCCCGTCGGCCGCGAACTCGTTCATCAGAAAGCCGACCGAGCCGAAGTTCATGCCATAGACGGGCACGTTCGTGCCCATCTTGCGGTGCAGCGTCTGCAGCATCAGCCCGTCGCCGCCGAGCGCCACGACGGTGGTCGCGGCGTCGAAACCGCTGTCGCCATAGCGTTCGCGCAACAGCTCGGCGGCGCGGTCCGCCTCCGGTGTGCCGCTCGATACGAAGCTTACCCCTTCGATGCGTTCCGTCACGGCCGCCCCTCGCTGCTGAGTTCGCTGCCTAGCATGCACCGGTGCCGCGGGGAAGAACGGGTTGATTGAGCCCTTCGTCTCAACTACATGAGCGGCAACGGATTTGAGGATAGAAATGCGCGCCGAAATCACCAAGGTCATCGCCGAAATCGAGCAGGTCGTAAGCCTGCTGAGGAGGCATCTTTGACTGGGATACAGCTGAAGCCCGCCTCGACGATCTGACCGCCCGCACCGAACACCCCAACTTCTGGGCCGACCCCGAAAAGGCCCGCCCGATCATGCAGCAGCGTGACGAACTGGACGTGCAGGTGAAGGCCGTGAAGGCCTTCGAAGCGTCGGTTCGCGACAATACCGAGCTCATCGAGATGGGCGAGGCCGAGAATGATGCCGACGTGGTCAAGGAGGCCGAGCAGGCCCTGCACGAAACGCTGAAGGAAGCCCGTTCGGCTCAGGTCGAGACGCGGCTTTCCGGCGAAGCGGACGGCAACGACTGCTACCTTGAAATCCATTCCGGCGCCGGCGGCACCGAGAGCCAGGACTGGGCCAACATCCTGTTGCGCATGTACACGCGCTGGGCGGAACGGCGGAAGTTCAAGGTCGAGACGATGGAAATCCACGACGGCGAAGAAGCCGGGATCAAGTCGGCGACCATCAAGGTGACCGGGCACAACGCCTATGGCTGGCTGAAGACCGAGAGCGGCGTGCACCGGCTGGTGCGCATCTCGCCCTATGACAGCGCGGCACGCCGGCACACCAGCTTCTCGAGTGCCTGGGTCTACCCGGTGGTCGACGACACCATCAATATCGAGATCAACGAGAGCGACCTGAAGGTCGATACCTATCGTTCGTCCGGTGCCGGTGGCCAGCACGTCAACACCACCGACTCGGCGATCCGCATCACGCACGTACCGTCAGGCATCGTCGTTGCCTGCCAGCAGGAACGCAGCCAGCACAAGAACCGTGCGACCGCCATGGCCATGCTGAAGGCGCGCCTCTACGAGGTGGAGCTGCAGAAGCGCGAGGAAGCCGCGAACGCCGAATCCGCCGCCAAGACGGATGTCGGCTGGGGCCACCAGATCCGCAGCTATGTGCTGCAGCCCTACCAGATGGTGAAGGATCTGCGCACCGGCCACGAGACCTCGAACACCTCGGCGGTGCTCGATGGCGATCTCGACGACTTCATGGAAGCCTCGCTTGCGGCGCGCGTCACCGGCTACGCCGACAAGGTCGCTGACGCCGAATAGGCGCAGACGCCCGGGGTCGCTGACGCCGAATAACGAAGTTGGCCGGTAGCTTCGCCACCGGCCAACAACCATCCGAAGACCCGAAATCGAGATGAAGCGCCCAGGGCCACCTTGGCGCTACTCTTCTGTTACCGGTAACGTCTTGCGCACGCATGATGCATTTGAACTAATGCAAGGTGCCGTGAGTTACGTCACTCATTCCGCACACGCCCGGGAAGCGCACGATGGAGGACGACGACCTAGTCGACAGGATCTACGAGGCCGGGGCGGTTCCCGATCTCTGGCCGAGCGTGCTCGAAGCGCTGGGGGAACTCGGCAAGGTTGCCGGTACCGTATTGTTCGCGGTGCGCGGCGAGGCGGCGCACTGGACGGCGTCTCCCGGCCTCGTCGACATGTCCCGCGGCTACTTCGAGGGCGGCTACCCTGGGCACGATGACCGCACGGCGCGGTTACTTGCCTATGACCATCCCGGCTTCGTCACGGACCTCGACGTGTTCACGCGGGAGGAGTGGGAGGCCGACCCGATCCGCAAGGAATTCTTCGTACCGCGCGGCTTCGGCTGGGGTGTGGCGACCGGCATCAAGGTGCCGACCGGCGACCTGCTGATCTTCCACGGCGAGCGGCGGCTGGAGGATGGTCCGGTTGAACGCGAGGTGGTCGAGCGGCTCGACCTGCTGCGGCCGCATCTGGCGCGCGCGGCGCTGATGTCGGCGCGCATTGCCTTCGAGCGAGCCCAGGGGGCCGTGGCGGCGCTCGAGATGGTGGGGCTTCCCGCGGCGGTGCTGGGACCACGTGGCGCCGCCATCGCCACCAACAGCATGCTGGAAGCGCTGACACCGACTGTGGTGCAGTCACGGCCCAGTCGGCTGGCGCTCGCCAACCCGCGCGCCGACGAGCTGTTGACCACGGCGCTGGCGGCGGCCGAGGCCGGACTTCACACCGGACCGGTGCGCTCGATCCCGGTTCCGGCCGACGATGGCAGCGCACCCATGGTGGCGCACATCCTGCCGATCCGCGCGTCGGCCCGCGAAGTGTTCACCGGCGCGGCAGCGGTGTTGCTGATGACACCGGTGACGTTGCGCGAATTGCCGGATGCCGGGGTGATCCAGGGCCTGTTCGACCTGACCCCGGCCGAGGCCCGGATCGCCCGGGCGCTTGGCGGCGGGATGACCATCGGCCAGATTGCCTCGAGCACCGGCGCCAGTGCGGCAACGGTGCGCAATCAGGTGCAGGCGGTGTTCGGCAAGACCGGCATGCATCGGCAGGCCGACCTGGTCGGCCTGCTGCAAGGGTTGCAGCCGCTGGCTAGCGTCCCGACCCCACCGTCGCGATTGCCGCCGCGTAAGTGATGCCGCCGCCGAAGGCGACCAACCCGAGCCGGTCGCCCGGCTTGGTGATCGGCAACGCATCCATCAGCGCCAGCGGGATGGTCGAGGAACTGGTGTTGCCGAGGTTACGGATGATCGAGTGCGCCGGACGGCCCGAACGGCGGGCGATGGCGTCGATGATGCGCTGGTTGGCCTGGTGCGGCACCATCAGGTCGATATCGTCCATGCTGATCCCTTCGGCGGCGCAGGCCGAGGTCAGCGTCGCTGACATGGCGCGAACCGCATCGGCGAACACCTCGCGGCCGTTCATCTTGATGTAGCCCTCGCCGGCCCGCGGCACGCTCAACAACTCGCCCGATTCCGGGGCGCCGGCGATGGTCGGCTGGGCGAAGGTGAAAAGCGTCGGCTGCTCGTGGCCTGGCCCCTGTACCAGCGAGGCGGTCGCAGCGTCGGCGAACAGCACCGCGGTGTTGAAGTCGTTCTGGTCGAGCAGCGGCGACAACACTTCCGAGGTCACCACCAGCACCCGCGCTTCGGGATTGTTGGTGACGTAATCGCGGGCCTGCGCCAGCGCATAGAGATAGCCGGAGCAGGCCGCATTGATGTCATAGGCCGGCAGACTGGCGCGGCCGACGGTACTGACCGCATCGGCGACGCGACAGGCCAGCGACGGGGTGATCACATCGGGCGTGCCGGTGGCAGCAATCACCAGGTCGATATCGCTGATATCGAGATGCTGCTCGTCGAGCAGCTTTTGCGTCGCAGAGACGGCGAGCGAGAACACGGTTTCGCCCGGCTGTACCCAGCGACGGCTCTCGATGCCGGTGAGCTTGACGATGTCGCCGGCGTCGCGCGTCTGCCAGTTGCCCTTGAGGTCGGCATTGTGAACCTTGCGCCCACCCGTGACGCCGGCAATGCCGGCAACGCCGACCGGAACATCAGCACGGCCGATGGTGACCGGGGCCGCCTGCGGCGCGCCGCGTCGCTTCAGGATGGCCTTGTCGATGCGTTCGGCGGTGACCGTGGTCTGCTGGCGCGCCACGCTGGCGTCCGCTTCGACGAACATCAACGGCGCGCCGACGGCGATCTTCTGCTTTGGCGCAACCGGGATCGACAGCACCTTGCCGGTGACGGTGGCCTGCACGTCGACTGCGGCCTTGGTGGCCTCGACGACCGCGACCAGATCGCCGGTCTTGATCATGTCGCCCGGCTTCACCAGCAGTTCGACCACCTCGACTTCGTCGTCGGCCGGGCCGGAACCGATGGCGGTGATGGCGGCCGGTCCCGCATCCGCCTTGGGCGCTTCCCAGGCCAGATCGAACTCGAGCAGCGCGGCGGCGGCTTCCATGATCCGGCGATAAGAGGGCAGGGTGTCGATCTGCCGCTCGAACTGGAACGGCACGTGGATATCGTCGCGGGTGACCCGTTTGGCGCTGACCGGGATACCGGCCTTTTCCATGACCGTCGCCATGACTTCGGCGCCGAAGCCGGCGGTGTGGTTGTCTTCGTGCACGACGAGCAGGCGCTTGGTGCGCCGGACTGAACGCAACACCGCGTCTTCGTCCCAGGGCGAGATCGAGCGCAAGTCGATGACGTCAAGCTCGGCGCCGGCGCCGGACAGGGTCTCGGCCGCCAGCAGCGACTGGGTCAGCGGGTTGCCCCAGGTGACCAGCGTCAGATCGTTGCCCTGGCGTACCGCGCGGGCCTTACCGGGAACCACGAACTGCCTGGCGGTATCGTCCGAAGTGCGGCGGTCGGAAAGGTTGAGGCCGCTCTTGGGATAGAGGAAGACGGTCGGGCGCTTGCTCTGGAAGGCGGCGTTGAGCAGCCCCGCGGCGTCGCCGGCACTCGAGGGCATCACGACGTCGATGCCGGGCACATGGGCTAGGATCGATTCCAGCGTCTGCGCGTGGAACGGGCCAAGGCCGGCCTTGTAGCCACCGCAGCTGACCATCAGGATCACCGGCGCCTGCCAGGTTCCGTCGGTCCGCCAGTACATCGAGCCGAGCTCGGAGATGATCTGGTTGAAGCCGAGCGGCAGGAAATCGGCGAACTGGATGAACGCCACCGGACGCTGTCCGGTGAGGGCGCGACCGATCGAGGTGCCGACAATGGTCGATTCCGACAGCGGAGCATTGCGAACGCGGCCGGGGAAGGCCGTCGACAGGCCCTTGGTGACGCCGAACACGTCGCCCTTGGGATCTTCGATGTCCTGGCCGAGCAGGTGCACGTCGCGGTTGGCGGCGAGCTGGTCGCGCAGCACCCGGTTCAGCGCCTCGCGCATGGTCAGATTGGGTGCCTTGGCGTCGCCGCGATATTCCTTGGCGTGCGCGAACTCGGCCGGGTAGGGCGCCTTGGCCTCGCCGGCGGTCTGCGGCACCGCTTCGCCGCGCGCCTCGACCACGGCAGCCGCCACTTCGGCAATGAGGCTGGTTTCGAGCTGCGCCAGCGCCGAGTCACCCATCTGGGACTCACGCAGCGCCTGGCGGATGGCCTCGAGAGGGTCGCGGTTCTTGCCGGATTTCAGCTCGTCGGCGGCACGATAGAGTGCCTGGTCGTCGGCATTGGTGTGGTCCGACAGCCGCTCCAGCTCCATCAGCAGCAGCGCGGGGCCGCGGGTGGCGCGGGTGTGCGTCACCGCCGACTCGAAGGCGGCGCGGGTGGCGGCGAGGTCTACGCCGTCGACGCGGCGGATCGGCAGGCCGAGGAAGCTGTCGGCAGGGCCAGTAGGCAGGTCGAAGAAGGTCTGGCCGGGCGTCTTGGTGGAAATGGCCCAGTTATTGTTCTGGATGACGAACACCACCGGCGCACCGGTGCGCACGGCTTCGCCGACCGCCTCGAGGAATTCGCCCTGCTGGGTGGTGCCGTCGCCGACGCAGCAGATCACCACCGGGGAATCGGGGTGGAACTTCACCGCCTGGGCGTTGCCGACGGCGTGGAGCGCATTGTTGCCCACCGGCCCGACCATCGAGGCGACGTTCAACTCGCGGGCAGAGTAATGGGCGCTCATCTGCCGGCCGGCGGAGTGCGACGGACCGGTTGCAATCAGGCTGCGGAAGAATTCGACCAGCGGCAGGCCGCGCGCCAGAAGCAGTGCCTTGTCGCGATAGTGCAGGTGCAGCCAATCCTGCTGGCCGAGATAGTCGGCGATCAGTGCCGTCGACTCGTGCCCGGCGCCCGAGACATGGAAATGCGCCAGACCCTGCTTGACCAGGTCTTGCTCCA
>JAEUMC010000443.1 GCA_016793415.1 Devosia sp.
ATGTGAAAAAGACCCATATGCGCGACATCGTGCTGTTCGCCCGCCCGCTGGGGCTGGAGCGGCAGACCCGCGCCTGCGGCGATGGGGTGATCGACTGGCAAGCGGTGCTCGGCGCGCTGTTCGCCGCCGGCAGCTTCCCCAACTTCACCATCGAGAATGTCTGGGGCTCGGACAAGAACCAGATCCCGCTGTTCGATCCGGACTGGCAGGCCCGCCAGCCCGATGCCGAAATGGGCGAGATTCTCGAACTGATCCGCTTGTCGCGGCTGTTCGAGGACGGCGTTGCCGCGGGCACCATGATCGCCCCCGACGACTATTTCTCACCCGATCCCGATCTCGACGAACTCGAAGGGTTCGTCACGCGCAGTGGCGCGACCCTCAAGGCGGCAGCTGACGCGCTGCGCATGAACGTTTCAAAGGAGTAAGCCGCAAATGAATTACCCGCTCAAAGTGCTCGTCGTCGAAGCCCATCCGGACGAGGCGGAAATGTATTCCGGCGGCACGATGCGGCTGCTTGCCGACAAGGGCGCGGCCGTCAAGTTCATGTCGCTCACCAATGGCGATGCGGGCCATTACCAGATGGATCGCGAGCCGCTGAAGCGCCGCCGCGCCCGCGAGGCCTATACGGCCGCCCGCCACCTCGGGGTGCTCGACTACGAGATTCTCGATATCCACGATGGCGAACTGGTACCCGACCTCGCGCTACGCACCGCGGTGATCTCGGCGATCCGGCGCTGGCAGGCCGATATCGTCATCACCTTCCATGACGATTGCCCCGGCCACCTCGACAACCGTTCGGCCGGCCGGGCGGTGCGCGAAGCTTCCGGCTTCTGCACCAACGGCAACATCGTGCCGGAAGTGCCGCCGCTGGCCGATGCGCCGATCTGCCTGAAGATGACCGACTACGGCGCCCTCGATGTGCACAAGCACGATGTGGTGGTGGATGTCGGCGCCTCGATCGATGCCAAGCTCAAGGCCTGCGCCGCGCATGCGACGCAGTTCTACGAGTTCGCGCCGTTCGAGCGTGGCTTCCTCAACGAGGCACCTCAGATTGGCGATTGGGCGGCGGAACGGGCGTTCATCCTGAAATACTGGCCGGAGTTCATGTACACGCAGCCCGGAATGGTGGGCGCCGGCGAGTTCGCCGAGAGTTTCCAGCTGGCGGATTATGGGCGGAAGGTCACGGCCAAGGAGGTCAAGGCGCTTCTCGGGGTTTAGGCGCGGGGTCGCGGAGACCAGTGGTAGCTGCCCCTCACCCCGACCCTCTCCCCGGAGGGGAGAGGGGGCGTTGTGGCACTGCCGGTTCAACTCGCGTCCCCCCTCCCCGCTGGGGAGAGGGTCACGGTGAGGGGCAGTCCACGCGTGTCCGCATCGGTCCAAAGCCTCTAACGATACCTTGGTATCCACGTTTGCGCCGAAGGTGAACTTGTCCGGTTCGGTACCGGAATTGATGCTGATCTTCGTCGCCAATCGGGCCTGGAAGCGACCTCCTCCCTGCTTCCAGGCGCGCACTGGCCTCCCCTTTGGAAGAGAGGATCAGTATGTCCAAACGCAGAATCCTGCCGCTTGCCGCGGCGCTGCTGACTGCCGTTGCCTCGAGCGTCGCACTTCCCGCCATCGCTCAGACAGCGTTCGCTCCCACGCCGCTGACGCCCGACCAGGTGGGGTCGGGCCCGCGGCTCATTTACCTGCATCACGAATACCCGGCGACGCTCGATCCGCAGAACACCTCGGCCTTTGTCGGCCAGCTGGCGATGGAGTTCTTCGATACGCTGGTCACCTACGAGATCGATCCGGCGACCGGCATTGCCGACCAGACCAAGATCGTGCCGCGGCTTGCGACCTCGTGGGACATTTCGGCCGACAACAAGGTGCTGACCTTCCACCTCAACCCGGCGGCGAAGTTCTGGGACGGCTCGCCCGTCACCGCCGACGATGTCTACTGGTCGATCGAGCGAGCGCTGGTCGGGCGCATGGGCTGGGGCACCACGCAGATCGAGACCGGCGGCATCTTCAAGGTCGACCAGATGAAGGTGATCGACCCACAGACGCTGGAGATCACCTATCCGGACGGGCTCGGGCGCTACGCGCTGCGCAACTTCGCCTCGATGTCGCTGACGGTGATGTCGAAGGCCGCATGCGAGGCCGGGCGCACCGCCGAGGACACCTGGTGCGTCGAGTGGATCAAGAAGAACGCCATGGGCTCGGGGCCCTACATGCTGGGCGAGCAGCGGAGCGGCGAGTACCTGACGGCGGTCGCCAACAAGAACTATTGGGGCGACGCCAAGCCGTTCTATTCGGAAGTGACGTTCCGCGTGGTGCCGGATGCCCAGACGCGCATGCTGCTGATGGAAAGCGGCGAGGCGGACTTCGCCTTCATGACGCCGAACGAATACGCCGTGCTGGCGAAATCGCCGAACACCAAGGTGTTCTCGGTGCCCTCGCAGCAGGACGTGGCGGTGTTGCGCTGGAAGCCCGACGTGCCGCCGTTCGACGATCCGAAAATCCGTGAAGCGGTGATCAAGGCGATCCCCTATGAGCGGCTGGTGGCTGAAGTGTGCAAGGGCTTCTGCACTCCGGTGCAGAACCTCGTCGGCGTCAACACGCCGGGCTATGTGGCCGATCCGGAATTCAGCACCGATGTCGAGGCCGCCAAGAAGCTGGTGGCGGAGAGCAAGTACGCCGCGAACGTGCCGTCGTTCGAAGTGCCGGTGGTGCAGGGCTCGGGCAACATGACGGCCGGCGTCATCATCCAGGATGCGCTGCGCGGCATCGGGCTCGACATGCAGATCAAGCCGCTGACGCAGAACGCCTTCGACGACATCGCCTGGGGCAAGCGCGACCTCAAGGTCTCGATCCACTCGATGGGGCCGTGGTGGAACGACTTCATGTACTGGGCCTACTGGATGTATCGCACCGACAGCGCCACCAACCACATCCAGTTCTCCGACGCGACGCTCGACAAGGATGTGTTGGCGGCCCTCTTGGTGCCGCAGGAGGACACCGAGACCTATGGCAAGCTGCAGACCGAAGTGCTCGGCATTCTCAATGGCGAGCATCTGGCGGCGCCGCTCTACCAGGTGAACTGGAACGCCGCGGTCTCCAGCCGGATCTGCAACGTCAACAAGTTCCCCTGGGGCACCATCACCTTCTCCTGGCTGCGCCCCTGCGCCTGACCCACCCGTGACCCGCCGTCCCGGCTCGCAGCCGGGGCGGCCTCTTCGGACCATCCGGTGATCACCATGCGCCTCCCACCGATCCTCGTTTATGTGTTCAGACGTCTCGCGATCGGCCTCGTCGTGCTGTTCGGCATCAGCGCGGTGGCCTTCTCGATGGCCTATCTGCTGCCCTCCGATCCGGTGACCAGCCGCTACCCCGATATCACCAACGAACAACGCGCCGAGATGCGGCGCCAGATGGGGCTCGATCAGCCGCTGGTGGTGCAATACGCGCGCTACATGGAGTCGGTGTTCCGCGGCGAGTTCGGCCGCTCCTTCGGCACCGGCAACAGCGTCGGGCAAGACCTGGCGCAGCGCATCCCGGCAACGCTGGAACTCGCGAGTTTCGGCATCGTGTTCGGCGTGCTCGTGGGCATTCCGCTCGGCCTCGTCGCCGCGGTGCGGCGTGGCAGGCCGACCGACCACCTGGTGCGGGTGGTCAACATCGCCATCCAGTCGGTGCCGGCGTTCTGGCTCGGCGTGGTGCTGATCTTCTTTCTCTATTTCCAGTGGCGGCTGGTGCCGTCGCCGATCGGCCGGCTGTCGCCGATGTTCACTTCGCCGCCGCCGGTCACCGGGTTCCTTACCATCGACGCACTGCTCGCCGGCAAGCCCGATATCGCTTTGGCCGCGCTGCGCCAGCTGATGCTGCCGGCACTGGTGCTGGGGCTGGGCGTGGTGTCGCCGCTGGCGCGCATCACCCGCTCGGCCATGGGCGAGTCGCTGGGCGAGGATTACGTCACTTTCGGGCGGGCGCTGGGGCTCAGGTCGCGGCAGGTGGTGCTGGGCGATGCGTTCCGCGGTGCGCTGGTGCCGATCGTCACGACGCTCGGCTTCGTCGTCGCCAATGTGCTGGCCGGCGCCGCGATCGTCGAGACGGTGTTCGCCTGGCCGGGGATCGGCCGCTACGCCGTCACCGCCATCACCACCTCGGACATGGCGCCGGTCTCGACCTGCATCCTGTTGATCGCCTCCAGCGTCGCCATCACCAACCTCTGCGTCGACCTCTCCTATGCCCTCATCGACCCCCGGATCCGGCATGAATATGCAAGGTGATCGCATCGTGCCGCTCACGGCATCTCGCCCCCGGCCAAGCCTCAGCTGGTGGAAGCTCTATTTCGGCGCCTTTGGCGGCGACCCGCTGGGCGTCGTCGGAGTGGTGCTGCTTGCCATCCTGCTGCTGACGGCGATGTTCGGGCCGTTCCTCGTCACCCACGACCCGATCCTCACCACGCCCGACGTGCTGCTGCCGCCTTCGGCGGAGCATTGGCTCGGCACCGACCATTTCGGCCGCGACGTGTTCTCGCGCACCATCACCTCGCTCAGGATCGATTTCATCGTCGCCGGCGTCGGGGTGAGCGGCGCCATCGTCATCGGCTCGCTGATCGGGCTGATCTGCGGCTATGTCGGCGGCTGGTTCGACGACCTGGTGATGCGCGCCGTCGATATCATTCAGTCGTTCCCGCTGATCCTCGTGGCGATGATCCTGGTGTTGGTGCTCGGGCCCGGGGTCGAGAGCATCGTCATCGTCACGGTGCTGATCAACATCCCGCTCTATGCCCGGGTGATCCGCGGGCAAACGCTATCGAAGAAGAGCCTCGAGTATATCGATGCGGCGCGCTGCTCGGGCGCCACGGAAATGTCGACCCTGTTCCGGCACCTGCTTCCCAATACGGTCAACCCGATCGTTATCCATGGCAGCCTCAACCTTGCGGCGGCGGTGGGCAATGTCGCGGTGCTGTCGTTCCTCGGCATCGGCATAAGGCCGCCGACTCCCGATCTCGGCGTCATGGTGGCCGAGGGTACCAACTACCTGGTGCAGGGCGCCTGGTGGATGAGCATCTGCCCCGGCCTCGTCCTCGCCACCACGATCTTCAGTCTCAACCTGATGGGCGATGCGCTCGAGGCGCGGCTCGATCCGCGCCGGGGGAGCGACTGATGGGCGAGAAACTGTTCGAAATCCAGAACCTTTCGATCGACACCAGACGCGGCGGCGTCACCCGGCGGATCGTCGAGAACATGCATCTCGCGGTGGAGCGCGGGCAGATCTACGGCCTCGTCGGCGAAAGCGGCTCGGGAAAATCGATCTCGATGATGGCGAGCGTCGGCCTCGCGGCGTCGGGCCTGCTGGTCAGAAGCGGCGAGGTCAGCTTCGCCGGCAGGCGGCTTGCTGCCGCCGACCAGAAGGGCCTGCGCGGCAACCTCTCGCACGGCGTGTCTCTGCTGTTCCAGAATGCCAAGGGGGCGCTGAGCCCGTTTCTCACCACCGGGCGGCAGGTCGAGCGGGTGCTGGCACAGCGGCGGGTGGCCAAGCAGGCGCGGCCGAAGGAGATCGCCGAGCTGTTCCGGCTGGTCGGGCTCAACTTCGGCGATCTCGGCGAAAAGTATCCGCACCAGATCAGCGGCGGGCAGGCGCAGCGCGTCGCCATGGCCTGCGCCATGGCCAGCAACCCGTCGCTGCTGATCGCGGACGAGCCAACCACGGCGCTCGACGTCACCACCGAACGCGAACTGCTGCG
>JAEUMC010000456.1 GCA_016793415.1 Devosia sp.
GAGGCCGAGCGCGATCGCTTCGTCGAAACCATCACCCGCGAAACCCGCGGGCTCACCGATGTGGCGCACAGCCTTATCGGCCAGTTCGAGGTCGATGCCCGGGCACGCCGCACCCTGTCGCCGATCCGCGAACTCGACGACCTGATCTTCGAGCGCGACAACTACTTTCCGGCACTGGAAGCCGTGGCGGCGGAGCTGCGCGCCGAGATTGAGGCCGTGGGGCCGTTCGGCGAGGCGACCCTCACCACCTGCCTGACGCAGAAATTCGGCGTCAACACTTCCCGCAGCGCCGGTCGCGAAGTCGACGCCGCCGGCTTCCCCGGCCAGTATCACTTCAACTCCAGCACCCGCACCATGTGGTTCCAGGCGAGCGCCGGGGCCGCGACCCGGCAGTTCCAGCTCACCCGCCTCTATGCTGAGCTCAGCGCCGCCGAGGCGATCGAGCGCGAAGTCGATACGCCGCACCTGTCATCGCCTACCGCGCGGCGGCTCGGCTATCGGGCGCTCAGCTCCTACCTCGCCGGCGCCATGGTCTTTCCCTATGCGCGTTTCCTCGCCGATGCCGAAGCGCAGCGCTACGACATCGAGACGCTGCGCCAGATCTACACGGCGAGCTTCGAGCAGGTGGCGCACCGGCTGGTTTCACTGCGCAAGCCCGGCGAGCCAGGGCTGCCATTCGGCTTCCTCCGTTCCGATGCCGCCGGACGGCTGACCAAGCATTTCCCCCTGCCCGGCCTGCCCCTGCCCAGCTCCGGCCACGCCTGCCCGCGCTGGGTGATCTATGGCGCGTTCCGCACCCCACGCACGCTGGCCCGGCAGATCGCACAGTTCGCCGACGGCTCGCGCTACCTGTTCATCGCCAGCGCCCAGCACCGGCAGGGCGCCGGCTATGCCGACCACGCCATTCCGACCTCGGTGATGCTGGCCTGCGACGTGCTGCATGCCGACCGCACCGTCTACGGCGCCGGCCTCGATCTGGGCGACAGCAGCGCGGACGTTCCGGTCGGGCCGAGCTGCCGGCTTTGTCCGCGACGCGACTGCGCCGACCGACAGGAAGAAGCCTTCACCGCCGCCGGCGAGCCAGCCGCCATTCGCGCCCCGCTGGTGCCGCGCCGTTTCGACATTGGCGAGCCGGGCTAGATATGGCTAACTAACTCGAGTCCGATTGGGAGGTCGGACGGGAGGGGGAGATTTGGCTGTCGACGTTCTCATCGCCGAGGATGAGCCGAGCATTCTGAAATCGCTCGATTTCATCCTGCGCCGCGCCGGCTGGTCGATCGAAGCGGTCACCGATGGTGACGCGGCGCTCAACGCCGTGCGCCGCAGCCAGCCAAAGGTGCTGGTCCTCGATGTGATGCTGCCCAAGCGCTCGGGCTTCGATGTGCTCAAGCAGATCCGGGGCGACGCGGCGCTGCGCGACCTGCCGGTGCTGATCCTCACCGCCAAGGGCCAGGCACAGGATCGGCGCACCGCCGAGGAACTCGGCGCCGATCGCTTCGTCACCAAGCCCTATGCCAATGCCGAGGTGGTGGGAGCGGTGCGCGAACTGATGGGCCTCGCTCCGGCGACGGAGTAGCCGATGGAGCGCCGGAAGCTCGAAAGCGCGGCGCTGTTCCTCAGCCTCTTGGGCGTGTTGCTGATCCTGCCGCCGATTGCGGTGGTGTTCCAGCTCCAACGCCGCTTTCTCGGCCTGCCGCTCGAGGTGATCTACCTGTTCGTCTGCTGGCTGGGCCTGATCGGCGCCGCGCTCTGGCTGGGCCGCCGGCTGCCGCGCGAAGCCGAGGCCGAACCGCCGGACGAGGGCGAGAGCTGATGCTGACGCCCGACGTGGTTATCGCCGTCGCCATCGGCTATGTCGGCCTGTTATTCCTCATCGCCTATGTCAGCGACCGGCAGGCACGCAACGACAAGGCGGCGTTCCTGCGCTCGCCCTTCATCTACACGCTCGCCATCTCGGTCTATTGCACCAGCTGGACTTTTTACGGCGCCGTCGGCTCGGCCGCCCGCAACGGGCTCGAGTATCTCGCGATCTATCTGGGTCCGACGCTGGTGTTCATCGGCTGGTGGTTCGTGCTGCGCCGGCTGGTGCGGATCAGCCACAAGCAGCGCATCACTTCGATCGCCGACCTGTTGTCGGCGCGGTTCGGCAAATCGAGCCGCCTCGCGGTCCTGATCACCGTCATCGCGGTGATCGGCATCGCGCCCTATATCGCGCTGCAGCTCAAGGCCGTCACCTCGTCGCTGCAGGCCATTGCCGGGGTGGGCGAGTTCCCCGGCCGGACCCTGCGCGGCATCGACGAAGTCGGCCTGGCGCTGGCCGTGGCGGCCGGCATGGCGCTGTTCACCATCCTGTTCGGCACGCGCAACGTCGATGCCAAGGAGCAGCATCACGGCGTCGTCGCCGCCATCGCCTTCGAGGCCATCGTCAAGCTGGCGGCGCTGCTGGCGATCGGCATCTTCGTCATCTATGCCGGCGGCGGGCTCGAGGCGATCTTCTCGCGCGCCGAGGCGGCCGGCATCGACATCTACTCGACCGGCAATTTCGACGACCGCTGGGTGGCGATGAACGTGCTGTCGGCGGCGGCGATCCTCTGCCTGCCGCGGCAGTTCCAGATCACCGTGGTCGAGAACTCCAACGAAAACCACCTGCGCACCGCCGGCTGGGCCTTTCCGGCCTACCTGCTGCTGATGAGCCTGTTCACCCTGCCGATCGCGCTGTTCGGGCTAACCTCGATGCCGGCGGGGGCCAACCCCGACATGTTCGTCCTCACCCTGCCGCTGTCGGCGGGCCAGGAAGGACTGGCGCTGTTCAGCTTCATCGGCGGCTTCTCGTCGGCCACCTCGATGATCATCGTCGAGTCGATTGCGCTGTCGATCATGGTCTCCAACCACATCGTCATGCCGATCGTGCTGCGCGTCACGCAAGGGCACGGCGTCGCCAGCGCCCGCGGCGTCAGCCGGCTGCTGCTCAACTCGCGGCGCTTCTCGATCGCGCTGATCCTGTTGCTGGGGTTCCTCTACTTCTACCTGACGCGCGACTCCGACGCGCTGGCGCCGATCGGGCTGATCTCGTTCTGCGGCGTGGCGCAGTTCCTCCCCGCCATCATCGCCGCGCTGTTCTGGCGCGAGGCCTCGCTGAAGGCGGCGACGGCGGCCGTGGCGGTGGGCTTCGTGGTCTGGGCCTGGTCGAGCTTCATGCCGTCGTTCCAGAGCTCGTCGCCGCTGGTGGCCGAGATCATGGCGAACGGACCGTGGGGCATCGCCTGGCTGCGGCCGGAGGCGCTGTTCGGCGTCGAAGGCATCGACCCCTTGGTCAACGTGGTGTTCTGGAGCCTGTTCCTCAACACCACGACGCTGATCGTCGTCTCGCTCCTTTCTTCGCAATCGGCGCTGGAGCGGGTGCAGGCGGCTTTGTTTGCCGATCTGTTCCGCCGCTCGAGCGCTGCGACACCGGCGGTGATCCGCGGCTCGGCAACCATCGAGGATCTCTACTTCGTTGCCGAACGAGTGCTCGGTTCACCACGCGCCAAGGCCCTGTTCGAGGGCGTGACGGATATGCCGCCACCGCAGTTCATCGACCGGCTGGAGCGCGAACTCGCCGGCTCGATCGGCGCCGCCTCGGCCCATGTGATGCTGAGCAAGGTGGTGTCGGGCGATGCGGTGTCGCTCGAGGAAGTGTTCGAGATGGCCGGCGAAACCCGGCAGGTGATCGCCTACTCGCAGGAGCTGGAGCGCACCTCCGCAGAACTGCGCTCGACGGCGCAGAAGCTGGAAGAGGCCAATACCCAACTGCGCGCCATCGACACCGAGAAGGATGAGTTCCTGAGCCAGGTCAGCCACGAGGTGCGCACCCCGATGACCTCGATCCGCTCGTTCTCGGAGATCCTGCTCGAGGAACAACGGCTGACGGCGGATGAACGGCAGCGCTTCGTCAAGACCATTCACCAGGAGAGCCTCAGGCTCACCAAGCTGCTGGACGATATTCTCGGGATGAGCGCGCTCGACCGCGGCGAACGCGGCTGGGACAATGCGCCGATCGATGCCGAGCACTCGATCGACCGGGCCATCGAGGTGTGCTCGGCGCTGGCACAGCAGCGCCGCATGCAGCTGAGCGTTGGTGGCCGCGCCCCACGTGCCATGATTTCGGGCGAGCCGGATCGGCTGTGCCAGGTGCTGATCAACCTGATCTCCAACGCCATCAAGTACAACGATGCGGCCGAACCGATGGTCGAAGTGCGCTCCCGCGCCGGCCGCGGCCGCTACCTCATTGAAGTCGCCGACAATGGCCCCGGCATTCCCAAGGCGGAGCGCAAGCTGATCTTCGAGAAGTTCGCACGCGGGCAATCGGGCGGTGTCACCGCACCGGCCGGCGCCGGCCTCGGCCTTGCCATCTCGCGGCAGCTGATCGAACGGATGAACGGCAAGCTGGAACTGCTGCCGGGCACCGGACCGGGTGCCTGCTTCCGCATCACCCTGCCGCTGCTCTGATGGACGCCGGGCAGCGAATTTGGTCTTGCGATTGCCGGCTCGTTCGATGAGTATCCGCCCAATCGGAGGGCAAAGCTTCATGGCTCGTCAGGACACTGCAGTTACGCGTCTCGACGATGCGGCGAGGGCCGGATGGCTCTACTACGTCGCCGGCAACAACCAGGAGCAGATCGCCAAGAAGCTCGGCGTTTCCCGCCAGACGGCGCAGCGGCTGGTGTCGCTGTCGGTCAGCGAAGGGCTGGTGCGGGTGCGGCTCGACCACCCGATCGGGCGTTGCATGGATCTGGCCGAGCAGTTGCAGAAGCGTTATGCGCTGGATTTCGCCGAGGTCGTGCCGACCGACCCCGACGCGCCGGGCGCAATCCACGGGGTGGCGATTGCCGCAGCGGCGCAGATCGAGCGCTGGCTCAGAAGCGACAAGCCGGTAGTGATGGCGATCGGCACCGGGCGCACGCTGAAGGCGGCGATCGAACAGCTGGCGCCGATGGAGGCGCCGCAACACAAGATCGTATCGCTCACCGGCTCGATTGCGCCGGACGGCTCGGCGGCCTTCTACAACGTCATCTTCAACATTGCCGAGACGGTGAAGGCCCGCAGCTTCCCGATGCCTTTACCGGTCATTGCCTCTTCGGCAGCCGAGCGCGACATGCTGCTGAGCCAGCCGATGATCAGGGAAACCCACGCCCTGGCGCAGCAGGCCGATGTCACCTTTGTCGGTATCGGCGACCTCGGCCCCGAGGCGCCACTGGTGGTCGACGGCTTCATTTCGACGGCCGAACTCAAGTTGCTGCAGAAGGCCGGCGCCGTGGGTGAGATCGTCGGCTGGGCCTTCGACGCGCAGGGCAAGTTCATCGACGGACTGACCAATGACCGCGTGGCTTCGGCGCCGCTGCCGTCGCGGGAGAATTCCACGGTGGTGGCGACTGCCGTGGGCGAGAAGAAAGTGCCCGGCATTCGGGCTGCGCTCAACCGCCGATTGGTCAACGGTCTGATCACCGACGAGGCGACCGCCGAGGCGATTCTGGCGGCGGGCTAGGTAAAGGGTCCCAAAGCCCTAAGTCGGTTGAAGCACCAGAACTAACCCACCCACGGTGCCACCCCGGCGCAGGCCGGGGCCCATCCTGAGGGCTCTCGGCGGATCACTGCTGCTCCCCCTTAACCTGTTGCGCTCCA
>JAEUMC010000484.1 GCA_016793415.1 Devosia sp.
GTGCAGTTTGGCGAAGCGGGTGAGTGTGTCCTTGGGAACGCGGAGTTCGATCAGCTCCTCGTGCATGTCCTTGAGACGCTCCTCCATCTCCTCCATGTCGATGATCAGCCGTTCGATCTGCTCCTCTGTCAGTCGCACCAGTGTTGCCATCGCTGCCTCCTTCAGGGCTGGCCGCGGGCTCAGTCTAGCCCTTTCTGGCCTTTCGCGCTCTATTCTCGGCGAGCCGCGCCTGCACCAGCCGGGTCACCAGGGCGTCCGGCAGCGGCCGATCGGGAGTGAACCGCACCGTGCCCTTGGAGATATCGAGGCCGGCCAGCTCGGTTGCATGCGCCTCCATCACTGCCGGGCTCTGCACATAGAAGGCGCAATGGTTCCTGGCGGCGCCGAACGACACCAGCGCGCCGTCCTGACGAAAGGCCGGGATGCCATAGCCGACATACTCCTCGGCCTGCGGCGCGGCAGCGATGATCACCTGCCTCAGATGCTCCAGCGCCTGCCGCTGCGCTGTGGGGAGGGCGGCGAGGAAGCTGCGGGTGGTCTCAGGTATCGGCACCGGCATGATCGCTCCTCGGGCATATAGCCTCGCACAGCCGCCCAAGGCTGTCAGCACTCTCCGTCGTTTGCTGCTATGCGATTGAAATCGTTAAGCTATTCGTGCCACGCTATTGTCATGCGGGCGGCTTGGTCGCATGCTCCTCCGGTCGCCCGCCCATCGGAGGTGCCTGATGTCGCTGCTGACCCGCCCCGACGCCGATCCTGAAGGTTTCGGCCTCACGACCGCACAGATCATCTATCGCGTACCCGACCATCTCGAACTGCTGCAGGATTTCGTCTGGCAGCAATATGACGTGTTCCCGCAGTTCCCCAGCCTCCGGAAGTTCCTGGCGTTCTGGGAAGAAAAGATCGAGGGACCGTTGCACTCGGTCACCGTCGCACACGCCCGGCTGATTCATCCGGTGGAACTGCGCACCCTCAGGGATGCGCGGCTCCACTAGACAAGCCGCTGCTCCAATCAGGTGGGATCGCGGATGTTGTCCGTGTCGTCGGCACGGCAATCGCTGTCGCCGTCGATCTGGATGTCATCCTCGACACATTTGATCACGGGCCCGCCACCGCTACCGGCGGCGCCGAGGGCCTTGGTCTCGGGCGCGACATTGCTGGGCAGGCAGTTGGCGGCGTGGATGTCCGGCGCGGTGATCAGCACACCGGCACAGTCGATGAAGTGCTGCAGCGGGTCGACGCTTTGCGGCGTGACCGTCTGCGAGCTGGCGGACGGCGCGAGCAGCAGCAGGCCGCTGGCGGCCAGCGCCGCGATGGCTCCGATACGAATTCGGCGGGTGAGCGTGGACGAGACTGGAGGCATGCGAAGTCTCCTTCGTACGAGTTTGCGCCCCGGTTGAAGTAAATCACTTCGTCGGCGCGGCGACAATTCAGCAAAACGCGGATTTAGTTCACATCTTGCCGCCGCGGGGGGCCTCGATCAACTGTCGGTAGAGCAACAGGGCCGACAGGCAATGCTGCGTCGAGTCGACTCGTGCACGCAGCACATAGGCGCCGTTGCGGAAGGCGCCGGCGAGGTTCTTCAGCTTGGGATCCTCGTAATACTGGCCGGGCCCGAAGGCGAGCCGGGTGCTGTCGGCGGCGAGCTGCAGCCTGAGGTTTTCCGGCAGATCGGCTTCGATGCGGGTTCGCAGGGTTGCCGCGAGTTCGGCGACGCCGTGCCGCTCGAGCGCCGTTGTGGCGGCGATGACGCCTTCGAGCGCCGCGCAGGTGTTGCTGCCGCTATCTGTCGAGGGCATCAGCGCATCGACATAGTTGCCGGCGAACCGCTCGAGGAAACCGCGATAGCGGACATCGCCCGTGGTAGCGAGCCGCTGCGCAGCGGCCATCATGCCCCAATGGGCGAACATCCGATCGGGCGCCGCCAGGTATTTCGCCATGACGCCCGCCTCGAGCCGCTGCAGCATCGCGCCGACCTCGGCAGCGTCGGGCGCGAAGTCGGCATAGTGGGCCAGTGCCAGCCAGGTTTCTCCGGTGGCATAGGAGTCCGCATCGGTTTCCGCCGGGATCTGGGCAATGCCGCCATCGGGCAGTTGCTGGGCGGCGAGGCCGCGGAACCACTGCTCGCGCAAATCCGGGCGGAAGTCCGATCCGGTGGCGCGGCTGTGGAACAGCTCTGCCAGCAGCGCCAGCGCCGCGGCGCCGGCGCGCGCGCCTGCCGGGGTGCCGTCTTCGCTGGGGAGCAGACCGTCGCCGACGGCAACCGACGCGGTCTCGTAATAGGCGATGGTACGCGCGGCGGGCTCGGCGAAGCCCGGCTTGCCTGACAGGAAGTAGAACTGGTTGAGGACGAACCCGGCACCGGCCTGGCGGACGATGTTGTCGTCGGGGGTGAAATGCGAGCGCAGGAAATCGAACTCGTAAAAGAACCGCCCCTCGGCAGTTTCGGTTGCCACCAGGTAGCGGGCGGCGGCCTCGGCGCGCGCTTCGATCTCGGCCTGCGCCAGCATGGGGTCGGCGGCGTTGGCGACGCCGGATGCTCCAAGCAGCAGAAGCGCAAAACCGGCACGGCGGATGGTCATGAGCCCCTCCCAAGTCCGTCCCGCCAGCATAGCGCCGCCTCCGGTCGCCGCGCCAGCTCTCCGGGATCGTCGGCTGTCGAGCGGGAAGGCCTGCGACCTTCCTGCAATCTCCTAGGCGGCCTGGTGCGCCAGCTCACCCAGGTAGAGACGCCAGGGCTCGGACTCGACGAAGACCCAGTCCGGAACCGGCTGACGCCCCGCGCGCAGGGCCCGCAACTGCTCGACCAGCAACAGGGCGTCGGCAGTCTTGGCGCGCACCCGGGCGGCGCGGTAGCGGTCGGCAAATGAGGGGTCGAGCCCCGCGGCGGCGACGATAGCGTCCACGGTGCGGTCGGCGAAGTAGATGGCGTTGGCCGCCAGCCGCAGCGCCAGCGCTTCTGTCGGGGTCACGTCCATGGCGGCGATGGTCGCTTCGGCATCGACCAGCGGCTCGCTGAGCGGCATGAAGTCGAGTTCGGCCGGTGCGTGGGCGAGGCAGACATCGGCGTCCTCGCTGCGGGCGCCGCTCGCGTAGCTCTGGGCGATCGGCCCGACCGGCACCATGCCGTAAGGCGCGCATTCGGCGGCGCGCAAGGCGCCGATCGAGGCGGCGCCGAGCACTGGGATGCCCTGCTTCAAAGCGAACAGGATTTCCTTGTGCCAGACCGAAGGCACGAAGCCGAACACCCCGTCGACCAGCCCGATGGCGTCGGCGCCATCGAGCACGGCGCGGTAGAGGTCGCCCTTGCGCGCCGGCGGGCGGACATCGAGCCCGCGGCGATCGTAAGCTTGCCCTGAGAGCGACGGGCCGGCGAACAGGACCTTCACAGGAACCCCAGCATGGCGGCAGTGGCGCGCGCCCCGGGGCGCCAGTTGGTATTGGTCAGCCGGTCTTCGAGACCCGGCACGTAGATTCTGGCAACGTCGATGCCAAAACGCCGGCCACCGCGCGGGATGACGACGATGCGCTCGAGGCCGGCGCGCCGGAGACCCGCCTGCAGCGCGGTGATCAACTCCGCTTCGCTGCTGCCTGCCGGCAGGCCGGCGGGAGCCGGTCGCAGGGTGGGCTTGTCCTCGGTGAGGACCGCGATGGACCGGCCGAGCTGCTGGTCATACTCGCCTTCGACGATGTCGTCGCGCGCCCCCGCAATATTGGTGATACGCGTCTGCGCCGCTTCGACGATGGCGCGGCGCGCCGCGACGGCGGCGATGGGGTGACAGCTGGCGCCGGTGGTCAGGTCGAAATGCTTGTCGGCGCCATCGGCGGGAAACAGCGCGGCATAGATCACCGGCACACCGATATTGGTGGTCTGGTCGAACAGCCGCAGCCGGAAGCCGGCGCGCGCGATCCGGTCGACCAGCGCATCGACCGTTACATCGCCAAAGGCTGCCGGCGAGACGGCAGTGGCCTGTGCGGCTGCATCCGGCTTGTAGCTCCACAGGCACACCGCGTCGCGCTCTACCGCTTCGCACAAGGCATGCAGCACCGCGCCAGACAACTGGGTGCCGGCGGCGATGCCGTTGGTCGATTGCGACAGCCCGATGAACTCGGTCGGCGCGGTGCCAAGCACCACGGCGTCATAGGGCACCAGTACCGGTGTGCCGGTCGCCAGCGCAAAACCCTCGACCCAGCGGATCGGCCTTTGTTCGTCGACTAGTGTGCCGCGCGGCATGAGGTGCGCTACGTCGAGCATCTCGAAGCCGGCGGTCCTGGCCGCGGCGATGCTGAGGATTTGCTGCGGCGTTTCCGGCGCTTCGGCAATGGCGTATTCGGCCGCCTCCATGACTGCCGAGAGCTGCGCCGAGATATCGTCGATGCCCTTGCCCTGATGGCTGGCAAGCGTCGCCGAGTTGGGCCGGATGGCGGCGTAGCAAGGGATGCCGATGCGGTCGAGGCCGGTCTGGCGGGCCAACCGGGTGATGCCCAGTTGCGCAAAGTGCAACGACAAATCCCGCAGCAGGGCCGCGGGATTGCGCGTGCCGCCAGGAGCCGGGTCGGCTACCGGGCGGAGCTGGGCTCCGAAAGGCAAGACTTATTTGGAGGTGTAGAACCAGGCACCGCTGCCGTCGGCGCGATTGCCGGCAGCCACGGCG
>JAEUMC010000529.1 GCA_016793415.1 Devosia sp.
GATCGCATTCTGCTTCTGCATCGTGTTCGGACTGTTCTATGTCCGCTCCGTCGCCAAGAACCGGACTCCGTAACATGGCGCGCGCACTGGTAGAAAAACGCATCGATTGGCCAGGCATCTTCTTTGCCGTGGCGCTGACGCTCGTCATCGTGTTCCCGCTCCTGGTGGTGGGGACGTGGGCCTTCACCAATGTGTGGCGTTACCCCTCGGTGATCCCGCAGGAGTTCGGGCTGAAGTTCTGGCAGCAGACGCTGGTGCGCGCTGACGTCTGGAGTTCGATCACCATGAGTCTCAGCCTTGCGACGGTGGTGACGCTGCTCTCGGCGATCATCTGCCTGCCGGCCGCCTATGCCTTCGCGCGGATGGATTTTCCCGGGCGCAACATCCTGTTCTTCTCGTTCCTTGCCGGGCATGCCTTCCCCAAGTTCGGCCTGCTGGTCGCCATCGCCGGCATCTTCCTGAGCCTCAACCTGATCGGCACGTTCTGGGGCGTGGTGCTGATCCAGCTGGTGGGCACCCTGCTGTTCATGATCTGGATTCCGGTGGCGGCCTTCCAGTCGGTCGACCGGCGCATGGAAGAGGCGGCGCGCGACGTGGGCGCCGGCCCGTTCCGGGTGTTCTGGTCGATCACCCTGCCCCAGGCTGGCCCCACGATCGCTGCGGCGATCCTGCTGAGCTTCGTCGGTACTTTCTACGAGACCGAAGGCGCCTGGCTGATCGGCGCGCCGCAGATCCGCACCCTGCCGGTACTGATGATCAGCTTCATCAACAACCAGCCGGTGATCCAGTATGGCGCGGTGCTCTCCGTGCTGCTCTGGGTGCCGAGCTTCATCGCGCTGCTGTTCGCGCGCCGCGTCATCAGTTCGGGCAGTTTTGCCAAGGGCTTTGGCGGTTAAGGAATTCATCCATGTCCGTGCTCGAAATCAGAGATGTGACCAAGGCTTTTGGCGCTACCAAAGCGGTCGACAGCTTCAACCTGACCGTCGGCGATGGTGAACTGGTGTGCCTCCTCGGCCCCTCCGGCTCAGGTAAATCGACATTGCTCCGCATGATCGGCGGCTTCGAGACGCCGACTTCGGGTCACGTGGCGATCGACGGCGAGGATGTGACGCGGGTGCCGCCGGAGAAGCGGCCGACCGGGATGGTGTTCCAGAGCCATGCGCTGTGGACGCACATGAACGTATTCAAGAACCTGGCCTTCGGGCTGAAGCTCAGGCGCCTGCCGGAGGCCGAGATCAAGCGCAAGGTCGATGCGGTGCTGGAACTGGTGGGGCTCGGCGGCTTCGGTCACCGCGCCACCAACCAGCTGTCGGGAGGCCAGCAGCAGCGCGTGGCGCTGGCGCGGTCGCTGGTGCTGGAGCCGAAGATCCTGCTGCTCGACGAACCGTTTGCTTCACTCGACCAGCATCTTCGCGAGCGACTTCGCGAGGAAGTCCGCGATATCCAGCAGCGGCTCAAGATCACCACGCTGTTCGTGACGCACGGGCAGGACGAAGCGCTGGCGCTGGCCGATCGCATCGTGGTGATGCGTGACGGGCGGACCGAGCAGGCGGCCCGACCGGACGTGGTCTATCGCGAACCGGCAACCCCGTTCGTCGCCGGCTTCATCGGCACGATGAACCTGGTGGACGGCACCGTCGCCAACGGCACCTTCAGCCATTCGGGTTTTGCCGTGCCGCTGCCGGTGGGCGATGGCGCGGCGACGCTGGCGGTGCGGCCGGAGGCACTGGAGATCGTCTCGGCCAGTGGCGGCGGCATGGCGAGAATCCACCGCGTCACTGACTATGGCACCCATGCCATTGTCGATATCGAACTGCCGGATGGTACCCGCCTCAAATCGATGACCAGCGAGGCGCGCGACTGGTCGCATGGCCAGCCGATCGACCTGAAGCCCAGGGCCTTTGCCGCCTACCGCGACAACGCGGCGATCCACCGGAGCAACTGACAGATATGGCCGACGCGATCTCGGTGACCCGCGCGGGTCATCGCACGTTTTTCAAGTGGCACCGCGGCCGGCGGACCGGCTCCGATCCGGTGTTCACCGGGCGGCGGATCATCGAGGGCATGAAGCTGGGCGCCAGTGTCGAAGTGGACCTGGTGATCCACGCCGATAGCGGCATGGCCGTGCTGCACAACCTGTCACTGGAGCGCGAGACCACCGGCAGCGGCCTGGTGCGCGAGACCTCGGCGACGACGCTGCGTGGCCTCCACCTGCGCGACAATGAGGGGCAACCGATCGCCGACAAGGTGATGCTGCTCGAGGACCTCGCGGCGCTGATTGCGCGTGATGGAGCGCACCCCGAGGGGTTGCTGCAGCTCGACTACAAGGAAGATGCCGCGGCGCTGAATCCTGCCGTGATCGCCAACTTCGCGAAAGCATTGGGACCGGTGGCACCGCATTTCATCCTGTCGTCCGGCGACGCCGAGTCGGTGCGGGTGCTGACCGATGCCACGCCGGGGCTGAGGATCGGTTACGACCCTTGCCATAAGGGCGCCATCGAGCGGCTGCTGGCGACGCGCGACTACACCAGCTTCGTTACCGACGCCGTGGCTGCCTCGCCGAAATCGGAACTGGACTACCTCGAGTACCGGCTGGTGCTGGAGGCCGACCGCGACGGCTTCGACCTCATCGGCGCCTTCCATGCACATGGGCGGCGGATCGATGCCTACACGGTGCGCCATGCCGATGATGAGGGGATGGCCGTGGTGCGGCGGTTGCTCGAATTGAAGGTGGATCAGATCACCACGGATGATCCGGAAGGCGTGGCGGCGGCGCTGCGCTGACTGAGGCAGACGGCCCCCTCCCGGCCTCCCCCACATGGGGGGAGGTGAAGAGTGGGGGCTCTGGCTTCTATCGTCCCACGCGAACCGGCGGGGCACCCCCCCCTTCATGGGGGCGGTTGGGAGGGGGCCGTCTCTCTCAGTTGAGTAGAGCTTCACAC
>JAEUMC010000534.1 GCA_016793415.1 Devosia sp.
CATCGAAGAGGATGAAGGAATATGACGCAGCACTCCCCGAACGCCGCCAGCGACCGGCAGCCAGCAAGCGGGCAAACGCCCGCTGGTAGTCTCGCAACGCGCACCCTCGGTCCGCTGACCGTTTCGACCGTCGGGCTCGGCTGCATGGCGATGAGCCATGCCTATGGCGGGCAGGACGAGGCGGATGCCATCCGCACGCTGCACCATGCGGTGGAGCTCGGCGTCAGCTTCTTCGACACCGCCGAGGTGTATGGGCCGTTCACCAACGAGGTTCTGGTCGGCAAGGCGCTGAAGCCGGTTAGAGACAAGGTGGTGATTGCCACCAAGTTCGGCTTCAAGATCGACCCCAGCAAGTCGGACATCAGCGCCATGGCCGGCGTCGACGGGCGGCCCGAGCACGCGCGCGAAGTGGCCGAGGCATCGCTCAAGCGCCTTGGCGTCGAGACGATCGACCTGTTCTACCTGCACCGGGTCGACCCTGAGGTGCCGATCGAGGACACGGTGGGGGCGATGGCGGAACTGGTGCGGCAAGGCAAGGTGCGCGCCATCGGCCTGTCGGAGACCAGCGCCGACACCCTTCGGCGGGCGCATGCCGTGCACCCGATCGCGGCACTGCAGAGCGAATACTCGCTGTGGACCCGCGATCCGGAGGGCCCGATCCTCGATGCCTGTCGCGAACTCGGCATCGGCTTCGTGCCGTTCAGTCCGCTTGGCCGAGGCTTCCTCACCGGCGCCATCCAGAAGCCTGAGGACCTCGGTGCCGGCGACTTCCGGCGCAGCCTGCCGCGCTTCAGCGAAGCGAACATGGCGGCCAATGCCGCGCTGGTGAAGCTGCTCGAGCAGATGGCGGCCGACAAGGGGGTAACGGCGGCGCAGCTGGCGCTCGCCTGGGTGCTGCATCAGGGCGAGTTCATCGTGCCAATTCCGGGTGCCCGACGGATTGCGCATCTCGAACAGAACGTCGCCGCGGCGGGCATCGTGCTCTCCGCCGAGGAGCTAAAGACGCTGGGTGAACTGCTGGCAGCCGAGAAGTTCTCGGGCAAACGTTATGGCGACAGCGGGGCCTGGGTAGCGAAGCGGTAGGGCGTTGCGCGGATGAACTAAGTCACGGGAAAAAGTGGTCGCGGTGGTGAGGCTGACCCACTGCGATCAACCCACGCACGGTGTCATCCCAGCGAAAGCTGGGACCCAAGCATCCACCTGCGCGGGCGGCGAGTTGGGTCCCAGCTTTCGCTGGGATGACAGCCGGTGGTTGGTGAAAAGCCCAGCTTCACCGCTCGCGGCGGTGCTGCCGAATTTCGGACTACGGTCAGCGCGTCTTGCCCCAGCGTTCGAGCCAGGCGACGCCGAACGCCACCATCTCGTCGGCGGGGACGAGCACCGAGTTCGCCGCGCCGACCTTGCCCCGCTTGCCGCGGCCGGTGGCGAGGAACTGCTCGACGATCGTCGCAAAATAGTCCTCGGGTAACCCGTCAGGCACATCGCCGGTGTCGAACTCCTCGAACCAGCGCCACACCGTCTCGCCGTCGACGAGGATCGGCGCCTCGTAGCGCAGGATGCGCTTGTTGGGGAAGTCTGCGAGGTGCTCGGCATGGTGCAGCAGCGTCATGGTGTCGAGCGGCGCGCCCAGCATCAGCACCTTGCCTTTGGCCTCGACCAGCTTGCCGAGCGGCGATTGCGGGCCATAACCATAGTCGAGGGCATGATCGGCCGTGAACCATTCGGCCTCGCCGCCCAGCGCCGCCATCGAGGCGCCGGGGCTGCCGCTGCGCAGTGCGCCGGGCGTGGTGCGGAGTGCTTCGGGCCAATAGCCGTTATCGCGGGTCGCGCGCGAGCGCTCGGGGTCGAAGGCGGCGATATGCGCCCGCATTGTCGGATCGTCGCGCAGCTCATCCTCAAGCTGCCAGTCGCAGTAGCCGAGGATGGTGCCGGCCGGACCGACGACGTCGCGCAAGGCGTCGATGATGTCGTCGGGGCCGTTGACGATCTTGCCGACCTGGCGCAGCGCGGCGTGTACCAGCACCGCGTCGCCATCGGTGAGGCCGATGGCGCTCAAGTCGTCACTGAGGCTGGTGCGGGTCGCGACCCCGCCGGTCACCTCGCGGCGCCGGCGTAGCGCCGCTCCGGCGGATGCTGGTCGGCGGTGTCGTCGTGCAGACCGTCATACTCGAGGCGGGCACTCTGCACCTCGCCCTGGTGCTCTTCGGCCCAGGCCCAGAGCGCGCTGATCGGCGCCTGCAGGCTCTGGCCAAGCGGCGTCAGCTGGTACTCAACCCGCGGTGGGATCTCGGGATAGACCGTGCGGGTAACGAGGCCGTCGCGCTCGAGGTTGCGCAGCGTCAGGGTCAGCATGCGCTGCGAGATGCCGCCGATGGTGTGACGCAACTCGTTGAACCGCATGGTCTTCCTGCCGAGATAGCCGACAATCATGACGCTCCACTTGTCGCCGATGCGATTGAGGATGTCGGCCATGGCGTTGCAGGTCTCGCTCCTGCCGGGAATAGGTTTCATCTGGTGCCTCCAAACGGGCAAAATCTGTTTAGGCACAAATATAGACACAGTTACTCATTGTGACTAGGGGTGCATGGCGCAGCTGCGGCGTTGCAAAGGCCGGCGGTCGCAGGCTAATGGCGTAGAACGTTCAACACGGAGACGATGACGATGGGGCGGATCGAAGAGCTGGTCGACCGGATGACGCTCGAGGAGCAGGTGAGCCTGCTGTCGGGGGAGGACTTCTGGTCGCTGCCGGCGATCGATCGGCTCGGCATCGGCAAGCTCCGTGTCACCGACGGGCCGAACGGCGCACGCGGCGGCGGCTCGCTGATCGGCGGGGTGAAGTCGGCGGCGTTCCCGGTGGGGATCGCGCTCGGCGCCAGCTGGAACGTCCGGCTGCTCAACGAGATCGGCACCGCCCTGGCCGAAGAAGTGAAGTCGAAGGGCGCGCATGTGAGCCTCGCTCCGACGGTGAACCTCCATCGTTCGGTCAGCAATGGGCGCAACTTCGAGTGCTACTCGGAAGATCCGATCCTCACCGCCAGCCTTGCCGTCGGCTATATCGAGGGGCTGCAGGGGCAGGGCGTCTCGGCGACGATCAAGCACTTCGCCGGCAATGAATCAGAGATCGAACGCACCACGATCAGCTCCGAGATCGACGAGCGGACGTTGCGCGAGCTCTATCTGGTGCCGTTCGAATGGGCGGTGAAGCGCGGCGGGACGTGGGGCATCATGAGCTCCTACAACAAGCTCAACGGCACCTTCACCAGCGAGAACCCGTGGCTGCTCGATCAGGTGCTGCGCCGGGAGTGGCACTATGACGGGGTGGTGATGTCGGATTGGTTCGGCTCGCACTCGACCGCGCCGACCGTCAATGCCGGGCTCGACCTTGAAATGCCCGGGCCGCCGCGCGACCGTGGCGAAAAGCTGGTGGCGGCGGTGGAAGCCGGCGAAGTCAGCCGCGAGACGCTGCGCAGCCGGGTGCTCGACGTGCTGCGGCTGATGGAGCGGACCGGGGCGCTCGACGATCACAGCGAATGGGTGGAGCGGGCCGACGACCGGGCCGAGCACCGGGCGCTGATCCGCCGCGCCGGCGCCGAGGGCGCGGTGCTGCTGAAGAACGCCGGCGAGCTGCTGCCGCTCAGCGGCACGGGGAAGATCGCGGTGATCGGCCCGAACGCGAGAGTGGCGCAGATCATGGGCGGCGGCTCGGCGCAACTCAATCCGCACTACCGTGTCGCCCCGTGGGACGGGCTGGTGGCGGCGCTGGGTGAGGACCGCCTCAGCTTTGCCGGGGGCGCGACTAACCACCGGTTCGAGCCGCTGCTGCGCGGCGGCTTCACGGCGGAGTATTTTGCCAACGAGGCGCTGAGCGATGCGCCTGTGTTCACCGAGACGCTCGAAGAAGCGCAGGCGTTCTGGATTGGGCGGGTCGGCGGCGGCAAGGTCGATCCCTTACATTTTTCGGCCCGGCTCACCGGGCGGTTCACCCCCGAGGCAAGCGGCGAGCATCGCGTCGGCATCTACAGCGCCGGCTTCTCACGGGTTCTGGTCGACGGCAGGCTGGTGGCCGATGCATGGACCAACTGGACGAAGGGCCGCACCTTTTTCGAGGAAGGGTGCGACGAGGTGGTCGGCACCATCCAGCTCGAAGCCGGCCGCAGCTATGAGGTGGTGATCGAGTTCGTCACCAAGCCGTTCGCGACGCTGGGTCTGGCGGCTTTCGCTGCGGGTATCGGCCTGCCGTTGGGCGATGCCGCGATTGCCGAGGCGGTTGCGGCGGCGCGCGACGCGGAGGTGGCGCTGCTGTTCGTCGGGCGCAACGGCGAATGGGACACCGAGGGCAGCGATCTCGACTCCATCGTCCTGCCCGGCCGGCAGGATGAGCTGGTCGCGGCCGTGGCAGCGGCGAACCCGCGCACTGTGGTGGTGCTGCAGACCGGCGGGCCGGTGGAGATGCCGTGGCTGGGCGAGGTCGCGGCGGTGCTCGAGGCCTGGTATCCGGGGCAGGAGGCCGGCAATGCCATCGCCGACATCCTGACCGGCGCGGCCGAACCGGGCGGCCGGCTGCCGCAGAGCTTTCCGGTCAAATGGGCGGACAATCCGACCAACTCGCAGGATCGCGAAATCTATCCCGGGCTCGACGGCAAGGTGCGCTACGAGGAGGGCGTGTTCATCGGCTATCGCCACTACGACCGCCATGGCATCGCGCCGCTGTTCCCGTTCGGCTTCGGGCTCGGCTACAGCAGTTTTACGCTGTCGGAGCTCGAGGTGGAGGCTTCCGGGTTCGAGGCAGGCGGCAAGGTAAGCGTCTCGGTGACGGTAGAAAATACCGGACGCCGCGCCGGCTCGGAGGTGGTGCAAGTCTATGTGTCGGCTCCCGACGCGACGGTCGAGCGGCCGGCAAAGGAGTTGAAGGCGTTCGAGAAGGTGTATCTGGGGCCAGGCGAGCGGCAGCGAGTGACGCTGGAACTCGATGAGCGGGCCTTCGCCTACTATCGCACCGAGGCGCAGCATTGGCTGGTGGAGCCGGGGCGGTACGTGATCCGGGTGGCGCAGCATGCGGCTGATGCGGGGATGACGGCGGAGGTGGTGCGGCAGGATCGGTTGCTGCTGCCGGTGTGACAATCGAGAGGCCGGTGCGGGCTGACCTCCACCCCTGTCCCCTCCTCCTGAACAGGGGGAGGGAGACGCTGGCCTCGATACTTGTGTGAGGGTCTCCCTCCCCTTTCTTAGGGGGAGGGGACAGGGGTGGGGTCGGCTCGCGCCGTCCCCCGGATCATCAAGCCGCCTTGGCATACTGCGCGGCGTGCATGCCGACATAGTAGTCGAGGTTCTCGTCGGCCAACCCGAGGCCGTCCATCACCGCGGCCATGAAGCTCACCGGCGAGGTGCCGCCGGCGGTGACGACGCGGCCGTCGGTCACGGCGGCGGGCGTGTCGCGATACAGCGCCTTGCCCTGATAGCCGGTGAAATCGAGATAACCGTCGCCATTGCTGGTGTGGCGGATGGCGTCGAGCAGCCCGGCTTTGGCGCCGGCCACCGTGCCGTCGCAGATCAGCCCGATCAGCTTGCCCTTGGCCTTGGCGTCGGTGAGCAGTGGCGCCATGTCGGGCGCCTCCGGGCTTTGCCAGATGGTGCCGCCACAGACGATGATCGCGTCATAGTCGGCCACATCGACGGCTTCGAGCGCCAGATCTGGCGTTACCGTCATGCTGCCGGACGAGGTCACTGGCTTGCCGCCGGGGGTCGCGTACTTGGTCTCGACCTTGTAGAAGCTGTGCGCCACGGCATTGAGCAGGGACGTCTCCCAATCGGCGAAGCCTTTGGTCAGGATGGTGAGAATGGTGGTCATCTGGTCTCTCCTTCGATTTCGATGCGAGAAGGCTAACCGCGTGCGGCACCCGATTTTGTCAGCAGTGATCGGCGGCTGATGGCCAAGCGCTCCGAACGATTGCTCAATCTGATGCAGGCGCTGCGGCGACGGCGCCGCCCGGTCACCGGCGCCGTGCTGGCCGAGGAGATGGGCGTGTCGCTGCGTTCGGTCTATCGCGACATCGAGACGCTGAAATCGATGGGAGCGGCGATCGACGGCGAGGCCGGAGTCGGCTTCCAGCTGCGGGCCGAGCATTTCCTGCCACCGCTGATGTTCACCGACGAGGAGATCGAGGCGCTGGTGCTGGGGCTGCGCGGGCTGATCTACGGGCCGGATGGCGAGATGGCGGCGACGGCGCGCGATGCCTCCAGCAAGATCGAGGCGGTGCTGCCCAGGGCCAGGCGCGACGAGATGCTGTCGGTGGGGCTGTTCGTCATTCCGCCGCGCCAGGTCGATGAAGCCAACCCGCTGGGACGGTTGCGCCGCGCCCTGCGCGAGGAAAGGCAGGTCTGGCTCGGCTATCGCGACAAGAGCGGCGCCGCGAGCGAGCGCACGATCTATCCGGTGGCGCTGGGCTATTTCGAGGGCTACCAGACGCTGGTGGCCTGGTGCACGCTGCGGCACGATTTCCGCAACTTCCGGGTCGACAGCATCACGGCGCTCGACGTGCTGGAGGCGCCAATGCCGGAGCCGCGCCGCACGCTGTTCCACCGCTGGTCGAGTGCCCTCAATCTGCCCGACTTAACCTAGAAGGAACCGCTGTGCTTCAAAATCATTTGAGCGGACCCCGGCGGCGGTTGAGCGACGCGAGCCGCGTTGCTAGAACCTCGCCCAACCCCTGAATACCGCATCCGGAGGCGCCTTGCTCGCGCATCTTCGCCGGCGCATCGCCGCCAGCCTGTTGGTCATCCTCGCCTGCCTCGGCACGACGCCCGCCTGGGCCACGCCGCTGCTGCTGGTCGATGCCAACACCTTCGAGGTCCTCTACGCCGAGGACGCCGGCGTGCCGTGGCATCCGGCTTCGCTGACCAAGCTGATGACCGCCTACGTGGCGTTCGCGGCGATCAAGGCTGGCACGGTGACGCTCGACACCAAGGTGAAGGTCTCGAAGAACGCCTGGAACCAGGCACCGAGCAAATCCGGCCTCAAGGTCGGCGCTTCGGTGACCATGAAGGACGCGCTCTACATTCTCGTGGTGAAGTCGGCCAACGACATGGCAGTGGCCATCGCCGAGACGGTTTCGGGTTCGGTGCCGGCTTTCGTCGAGGAAATGAATGGCATGGCGGCGGCGATGGGGCTCAGCGCCACGCATTTCGTCAACCCGCACGGGCTGCACAATGAAGGCCAGGTGACTTCGGCGCGCGACCTCGCGATCCTCGCCTTGATCCTGCGCCGGGATTTCCCCGAGTACCTGCCGATGTTCGGCACCGAAGCGGTACGGCTGGGCAAGGCCAAGCTCGAGTCCAACAATGGGCTGCTCGAGCATTTCGCCGGCACCACCGGGATGAAGACCGGCTATGTCTGCGCCTCCGGGCTCAATATCGTCGCGACGGTGGAGCGCGGCGGCCGCTCGATGCTGGCCGTGGTGCTGGGGGGCTCATCGGCGCGCGAGCGCAACGAGATGACCGCCGAGCTGTTCCTGCGCGGCCTCTCCGGGGCGGTGAACGGCACCGGCAAGAACGTCGTGCAACTCAGCAATATCGACGAGCCGCCGGTCAACATGCGCTCGCAGATCTGCGGCAAGGAAGCCAAGGCCTATGTCAAGGAGCGCGAGGCGGCGTTCCCGATGGGGCTCAAGGGCCATCCGAGCTACCTGACCGACAAGATCGATGGCGTGACCTATTCAGCCACCGACCTCGGTGTGCTGGTTGACGACGTGCCGCTGCCACGTCCGCGTCCCACCTGGGCCCCGGCTCCGGCGGCGGTGGCGGAAGTGGCGAACTGAGCGTTTCGACGCCGCGGAGCGTGGGCACCCCACCCAGCTTCGCTACGGGCCGCTTGGCCCTAGCTGCGCTACCCTCCCCACAAGGGGGAGGGAGGGACTTCGCGTCCGCTGAACCCTCAGTCGTCTCTCCCTCCCCTTGATGGGGAGGGATCAAGGGTGGGGTGGGGCCACGCGCACCGGCTCTGCCTTCGCAATCGCAAAGCGCAGCACGTCGCCTTCGCCGCTCACCTCGCAAATGTGGCCGTTCTGCCGGCAGTAGAGTGGGATATCCACCTTGGCCATCGGGTCGGTGGCGAGCACGATGAACGAAGCGCCTGCCGGCAGCTGCGACAGGCGCTTTTCCATTTTCAGCACCGGCAGCGGGCATTTGAGCCCGCGGCAGTCGATGATCTCGAGATCAGTCGTCAAGCACCAGCACCCAGTAAACGCCGTGCGACGAGTTCGGCTCGTAGGCGACGCCCAGTCCGGCGCGCTTGGCGGTCGGGTCGGCGATTGCCGCGGCGTCGGTCGGCACGTTGCGCCAGCCCGAGAAGGCCTCGGCAAAGGTGGTGTAGCCGGCGCTGAGCCGCATCACCACGGCGCCCGGCGGCAGCGCCGGCTGTGCGCCGGTCTTGGCGTAGGCGGCGGCAAGCGACTGGGCGGTGTTGTCGAGCACGGTATCGCCGCGCACGTCGGCAGCGCCCTGGGCGCGGCGGAAATCGTTGAGCAGGAACAGCGCCTCGACGCGGTTCAGCTTGGCGCCCGGCTGGTTCATCGGCGCCGACAGGCCCGGCGACAACTGGCCGCCGCCGCCCATCGAGCAGGCCGCGAGACCGGCCGCCAGCGCTCCGGCGAGGACGATGCGGGCGAGGGCGGGATATCCCTTGAGGGTCATGGTCGGTCCTCCTTGTTCGGCCGGGGAAGTCCGGCATGGCCTCAATGCAACTGGTGACCCCGGCGCGATTCGAACGCGCGGCCTCAGGATTAGGAATCCTGCGCTCTATCCTGCTGAGCTACGGGGTCACTGGGTGCCACATAGCAAATGCGACGCTTCGGGGGAACCACCTAGAAACGGTTCAGCCCAGGCGCTGGCCGCGGCTGGCGTCGCGACGTGCGACGGCCAGCGCGGTGAAGTCCGCGACCTGCGCGGCGATGGCGGTTTCGGTGGGGAGGCGTTCCATCGAGCTGGCGCCGTAGAAGCCGTGACAGCTCGCGGTCCGCTCGAGAACATAACGGGCGTCAGCGGGCATCGCGATCGGGCCGCCGTGACAGAGCACGATGACGTCGTTGCGCACCGCGCGGGCGGCGGCGGACCAGGTGTCGATCTTTTCGATGCAGTCATCGAGGGTAAGGGCGGTTTCGGCGCCGATCGAGCCGCCGGTGGTGAGGCCGAGATGGCAGACGATGATGTCGGCTCCGGCCTTGGTCATGGCGACAGCGTCGTCGTTGGAAAAGACATAGGGCGTCGTGAGCATGCCCTTGTGCGCGGCCCGCGCGATGATCTCGACTTCGAGAGCGTAGCTCATGCCGGTCTCTTCGAGGTTGGCGCGAAAGGTGCCGTCGATCAGACCCACGGTGGGGAAATTCTGGATGCCGGCGAAGCCCAATGCCTTGAGTTCATCGAGGAATTTGTCGGGGATCAGGAACGGGTCGGTGCCGTTGACGCCGGCCAGCACCGGGGTGTGGCGGACCACCGGCAGCACCTCGTGCGCCATTTCGACGACGATGTCGTTGGCGTTGCCATAGGCCATGAGGCCGGCAAGCGAGCCGCGGCCGGCCATGCGATAGCGGCCGGAATTGTAGATGACGATCAGGTCGATGCCGCCGGCTTCCTCGGCCTTGGCGCTCAAGCCGGTGCCGGCGCCGCCGCCGATGATCGGTGTGCCCTCGGCGATCTTCTTGCGCAGCTTGAGGAGGATGTCTTCGCGGGAGAGTCTGGTCATGGTCGGGTCTCAGCTCAGAGAAATTTCGCGGAAGTTCGCCACCAGGGCGGCGGCGAACTCGGGGTCGTTGATGTGAAGGTCGAGCTCGACCAGCTGGCGGTTGGGCGCCGCATGCCAGCCGGAGCGGATGGTGTCGAACAGCACGCGATCGGCTTCGGGGTCGTGGAACGGCTGACCGGGGGCATCGATGGCCGAGACGCCGCGCAGGGGAAGGAGGAAGCGGACCGGACCGCTCATGCGGTTGAGGCGCGAAACGATGAACTGGCCGATCTGGCGGTTCTCGTCCGGGGTGGTGCGCATCAGGGTGACCTGGGCGTTGTGGACGTGCAGCGTTCTGCCCTGGAACTGGCTGGGGACGGTGTCCCGTGCGCCGAAATTGACCATGTCGACGGCGCCGACCGAGCCGACATAGGGCAGGCCGGTGCGGATCACCGCGCCGAAGCGGTCTTCGGTTGCCGGGAAGACGCCGCCGACCAGGAGGTCCGGCACTTCGGTGGTGGTGACGTCGATCAGGCCGGCGACGAGACCGGAATCGGCGAGTTTTTCCATCGATTGGCCGCCGGTGCCGGTGGCGTGGAAGGTGTAGACCTCGTGCGTCGCCTCCAGCGCTTCGCGCACCATCGTGACGCAGGCCGTGGTGACGCCGAACATGGTCATCCCCAGCCCGGGCTTGTCGGCGCCTGAGGCGGGGCTGGCGGTGAGCGCCATGCCGGCCGCGGCGTGGGCAGCATTGCCGATGACCTTTCGTGAGATGGCGTTGAGTCCGGCGACGTCAACCACCGAGTACATCATGGTGAGATCGTTGGGCCCGACATAGGGCGCAGTGTTGCCCGAGGCGACGGTCGAGACCATCAGCTTGGGCACGCCGATCGGCAGGGTGCGCATCGCCTCGGTGACCAGCGCGGTGTTGCCGGTGCCGCCCAGGCCAAGCACGGCGCCGATATCGTCGCGGCTCGCGAGGAAGCGGCTCAATGCCCTCGCCATGGCCGACACGGCCTGGCCGCGATCGGTAAGGCCGAGCACGGCGCCCGAGCCTTCCGGGTGGTGCGTTGCGACCACGCTTGCGGCGACATCGGCGCCAGCGCCGGCACGTTGCGTGCCGACATCGACCAGCAGCGGTTCGGCCCCCGCC